>JANMVY010000100.1:0-12293 GCA_031393535.1 Actinomycetes bacterium
GTTGCCAGGCTTGAAGTCGCCGTGCACGAGCACCGTCGCCTGCGCCTCGGGTGTGCGCGCCCGCAGCCACGCGAGCACGATCTCCATCTCGGGGAGCGGCTCGCGTTGCACGCGACGTAGCTCACCTTCCCAATGATCGAGCGCCGCGGCCGCTCCGTGACGACCCGGGTCGACAAGCACCTCGTCGAGGCGTAGCGCCCGCCAGTCGACCATCGCGATCGACGCGAGCGTGTCGACGAACTCGAGCGCGAGCGCGAGCCGCGCGGCGAGCGGGCGGACATCGTCTGTCAGACAGAAGTACTGGCACTCGCCGTGCTCACGGCCCATGACCACCGATGGTCGACCGAGCGTGGCGCCGTGCTCATCGAACCAGCGCACACGCGGCGCGGGGACATCGCTGCGCTCGAGGGCCCGCAGCACCGCAAACTCGACGCGGCGTTCGGTGCGCAACACCGAGCCCTCCGGGTCGCGCCGCAGGATCAGAGATTCCTCGACAACTGTGCCGTGCTCGAGCCACGATGCGTCGAACACCCAATTCTCGCGCGACAATCCGGCCGATGTGCGGTGCAGACCGTGGAGATGCAGGTCAGCGACGTCGGGAAGCTGCGCCGCCACGAACCGGTGCAACCGGTCCGCGATGCTCGACGCGTTCGCGTCGGTCACGTGATGGCGTAGAGCGCAGCCGCGTTGTCGAACAACACTTTGCGCAAGTTGTCGGCCGGTACCGATGCAAGCGCCTCGTCGATGTACTGGCGCGGCACGGTGCCGGGCGAACGCGGCCCGGGATGCTGACAGGTGGGGTGCGGGTAGTCGGTCTCGTACAAGATGTTGTCGGGAAAGAGCTCGATCGCCGCCAGCGCGCTGGCGCGCTCGAACCAGAACGAACCGTAGATCTGACGGCGGAAGTACTCCGACGGTAGAAGTTCGTACTCGGGGTGTTCATCGGTGATGCCACCGCCGCGCCATTGCCAGTCGAAGGTTTCCAGCACGCCAGGGATCCAACCCACGCCGCTCTCGACCGACACGAACTTGAGTTTCGGGAAACGATGGCAGATGCCCGAGAAGATCAGGTCGCCGACGCAACGCATGTTGTCGACCATGATGAGCGACGACACCTTGGCGAAGTTGGCCTGGAATCCCATGCCCGCCGGGTCGAGCATCAGCGAGCCGATGTCGCCCCCGCCGATGTGGAAGCTGATCGGCACACCCGCCTCCTGCGCGGCCGCCCAGATCGGATCCCAGTGGCGCGAGCCCAACGGCGGCTCTCCGTGGCTGTCCGGTTGGTTGCAGAAGTTCACCGCACGATGGCCCTTGGTCAGGCATCGTTCGATCTCGGCCACCGCGAGATCGATGTCCCAGAACGGTGTCGACATGACCGGGATGAGCCGGTTGGGATCCGCGCTCGCAAAGTCGATGAGGAAGTCGTTGAACGCACGCACGCATTCGGCCACGAACTCGGGTGTGCCCATCTTGCGGAACTGCTGTCCCCCGAACCCGCCGACGTTCGAATAGAGCACCTGCGATTGCACGCCGAGCTCGTCCATGAGCCTGAGTCGGGCGTGCGCGTCGTACATGGCCGGCGCAATCTCGTCATAGGTTCGCGGCCCGTTCGGCACGACACCGTCGAAGCCCGCCATCGAACCCGGGCCCGGGCTGCCCACGCGGTTGCCGCTGACGAACCAGGCGTCAACCCCGTCGACCCGCTCGATGTGGGGCACCGCATCGCCCCACTTGCCGGCCGACATCCGCGCCGTCCACACGTCGCTCGGCTCGGTGATGTGCGTGTCGACATCGATGATGCGGTGGCTCGACAGCAGGTCGGTGCTCATCGTGTGCTCCCTTGTTCCGCCGGTCGCTACCTCGCGTGTGACGATGGTACACAGCCCGCGCGAGAAGGCTGGTCACGACCGGGCAAGGCTCCGCGCTGGCCGTATCCAGGTGGGCGGGGCGGGTCACTCGGCGGCGGCGGAGTCGCGCAGATCGATCAGGGTCGGCTCGCGGTCGGGATCGAATCCCGGCGCGTTCAGGTGCGTGTCCCAGGTGGGTCGCCACGGCATCGCTGACCGGGCGGTCGCCGCGTTCACGTTGACCGCGAGGATCTGGTGCACTTGCAGCTGGTTCGACGCGAACAACGCCGCGGAACCCGCCATGTAGAGCTTCCACACACGGGCGCGTCCCTCGCCCACCATTGCCGAAGCCCGGCTCCAGCCGGCGTCGAGGTTCGCGCCCCAGCATGCGAGCGTGCGCTCGTAGTGCTCGCGCAGACTCTCGACGTGACGCACCTCGAAGCCGAGCTCCTGCATGGCGTGGGCGAGATCGCCGACCTCGTGCAGCTCGCCGTCGGGGAACACGTAGCGATGGACGAAACCGCGGGGGTTCACATCGGTGTGGTCGCGACCGAATCGGCGGTTGCTCCGCGACGGGCGGCCGATCTGATGGTTGAGCAAACGACCTTCGTCGCGCAACAGCGCACGGAGTCGCCGGAAATACGCCTCGAGCTGACGTTGACCGACGTGCTCGAACATGCCGATGGAGCTGATGGCGTCGTAGGGACCGTCGGCGATGTCGCGGTAGTCCTGCATGCGGATCTGCACCAAGCGGCTGAGCCCGGCAGCCTCGACCGCCGCGCGCGCGTAGTCGTGCTGTTGGCGCGAGATCGTGACCCCGACCGCATGTACGCCGTGATGGCGCGCCGCGTGCATCACCATGCCGCCCCACCCGCACCCGACGTCGAGCAGTCGCATACCTGGAGCAAGCGCGAGCTTGCGACAGACCAATTCGTACTTGTTCTGCTGGGCTTGCTCGAGGGTTTCATGGTCGGTCGTGAAGGCCGCACACGAGTAGGTCATCGAGGTACCCAGCACGAGGCGGTAGAAGTCGTTCGACACGTCGTAGTGGTGGCTGATCGACGAGGCATCGCGCGCTTGTGTGTGTCGGGTGAGTGGATTGCGGTGGCCGCCGACGATCTCCTCGGGCGGCAGCGGCGGCGGATTGCGCACGAGGTCGGTACCGATCGCGCGCGCCAGCGTGAGGACGTGACGCGAGAAAAGGTTGGCTCCCTCGATGCGCTCCTGCAACGCGATCGCGGCCCCGATGTCACCTTCGACGTCGAGCGCGCCCGAAATGTATGCGCGGGCAAGGCCCAGCTCACCGGGTGCGCGGAGCATGTGGGCGAACGCGTCGTTCGAGCGCACGATGATGCGCATGGGCGCGTTGATCGGCCCGAACGTCGAGCCGTCGGGAAAGGTCATGTGCACCGGTGCGTCGTCGCCGAGCACGGCCTGGAACAGTGCACGGGCCGCTCGACTGGTGTCGGCCACGCGAGCACGTTGCGCAGGACGCGTTGCAAAGTCGGACATGTCCACACCCCCGGCGACGTCGGCGACGACGAGAACTTTGACACGTACCGCCCGGGGTGCGCCACCGCACCGGCTCAAACCGACGCAGGACGCTCGCCGATGTGGCCGGGTTCGGTCAGCCGCGGTCGGTGAGCAGGGTGGGGTCGGCGTTGAGCTCCTGGCGCACCATTGCCTCCCAGAACCCGACGAACGTGGTGCCGTCGGACTGCTTCATGCGGTCGACGTAGGGCTGGGGCAGACAGGGCGCGAGCTCGCGGCCCGCGGCTCGGATGTGCCACGCGTGCCGGCACCGCTGCTCGAGCGCGACGGCCCGTTGGTGCACCGCGCGGATCGACGCCCCCAGCACGAACACCCCGTGGCCGGCGAGCAGCGCAAGTTCGGCGTCGCCCATCTTGGTGATGGCCTTGCGTGCACTCGCCGGGTCGTTCACGGCCCCGTCGTACTCATCGACGAGTACGAGCTCGCCCCCGCCGAGCGTGCTCGACTGGTCCATCGCGGGCGGCACCTCACCCATGTCGGCCCATACGGTGCCGAAGAGTGGGTGATTGTGCATCGCGACCTCGACACCGGGTCGCATCTTGTGCAACTCGAGGTGCAGCGGTATGCCGGGGGGCACGGGCCAGTCGCCCTCGACGACCCGACCGTCGAGATCAATGCGGATGATGTCCTGCGGGCGGATCTCGTTCCACAGCAGCATCCACGGATTGCACAGCAGCGTGCCGTCGTGGAGGTTGACGGTGATGTGACCGGCCAAGTGATCGTTGTAGCCCTCGCGCCAAAGTGCGCGGGCGAGAAGGACGATCTCCTCGCGGGGCGTGAGGTCAGGAATGAGCTTCTCGGCGGTGGGAACAAAGGTCATGGTCGCGACGCTATCTCGCGGCCGTCGCTCGTGTCATCGAAGCGCCGCCGGAGAGCTGGCGACCAAGGTCCCTGGCGTGGTCGTGATCGGTGGACCACGATGGTGCAGGCGCCAACCGTGCGCGCTGCTCGGAGGAATGCCCGCATGTACCTGCAGATCGTGGTGCCGACCGACGGCAGCGAAGACTCGATTGCCGCATTCCGGCCGGCGAAGCAGTTGGCCCGGGTGTGCGACGCGCCCGTCGTGGTCATCGCGGTGATCGGCACCGACGAGAACCCGCAGCTCGTCGAGGCGCGACTGCGCGAGCGTCTCACGTTGCTCGACCCCACTCGAGATCGCATCGTCATCGACCAGAACGGTGCGCCTGCGGAAGCGATCATCGCCGAGCTCGAACGAGTCCCCGGTTCCCTGTTGTGCATGCGCAGCACCGGTCGCTCGCATGTCGAACCGATCCTCGGTCTCGTCACCGAATCGGTGCTCCGCGCCACCACCGGCCCTGCCGTGCTGATCGGCCCGCACGTCGACACCAAGTCGTGGACCCTGCACGGGCCCATGGTGGTCTGCACCGACGGTTCGACCACATCGCACACGATCGAGCCGCTCGCCGCGCAATGGGGCATCGCCATGGGCGTCGACCTGACGGTGTGCTCCGTGAGCGATCCCGACGCGTCGAGCAGGGGCGACACCAGCGACACCACCGACATCGCGCTCCCGGCCCACGTGGCACGCGCGCTGCACGACGCGATCGGCCGCGCGGTCGACTACGACTCGCTGCACGGCACCGATGTGGCGCGCACTATCATCCGCTTCGCCAAGGATCGTCACGCCGGGCTCATCGCAGCCGCGACCCACGGCCACACCGGGCTCAAGCGTCTGGCGATGGGCAGCACCACCATGTCGCTCGTGCATCGCGCGCACGTGCCGGTGCTGACCCAACGGCCTCCCGCTTTCGCGCAGGAGCACTGAGCGCACTCAGATCACGGCGACTCGGCCCATCTCGCGGCGTTCGGGCACGTCGTCCGCGACGGCGAAGTGCTGCGATCACGTCGTGCACGACGCGCCGACGAAGGTGGCCGCCGCGCGACCGAATGGTGAGCACGCCAGTCGCGGTTCCCATTTCGGCATCTTGTCAGATGGGCGGGGTTGATTCAATCGCGCGATTGAAATACCATTTTGACATGGCCGCGACCGCGCTCCCGACCGCGCTCCCCACTCCGCTCGCCAACGCTGTCGCACCGAGCGGGCCCGCGGCCACCGACGAGCGCCTTCTGGCGGTGGCCGAGCGGCTCTTCGCCCGTGACGGCATCGACGGTGTCTCCGTGCGCAGCATCACAATCGAAGCCGAGGCGAACATCGCGGCGGTGCACTACCACTTCGGAGGCAAGCCCGACCTCGTGCGAGCGCTTGTCGAACGTCGGGTCGACGAGGTCAACGCGGCTCGGCTCGTCATGCTGCGCGCGGCCGAGCGTGCGCCCGCCGTGACCGCCCGCGACATTGCAGTCGTGTGGATCGAGCCGCTCGCGCGACTGGCGCTCGATCCCGAGCGACGCGCGTACCTCGGGTTTCTCGTCGCACTGCAACACGCCGGGCCGACAATGCGCGCCCTCGGCACCGAGGCATTCCGACCGCATTTCCCTCGCCACGATGTGCTGCTCACCCGTGCGTTTCCCCATCTCGGCGCTCCGGTTCGCCGCATGCGGTTCGGTCTCGCCGTCGACATGAGCATGCGCGCGCTCGCCGACCTCGAGCATCTCCGCGGGCCCTGGGTCGCCGCCGGAGAATCCCCCGAGTCCCGTGAGTTGATCGACGCGATCATCGACGCGTTCAGCGGCCTGCTCGAAGGCGGCACACCCATCGCATCCACTCGACCACGCGTCACAGCGCCTGAACAACGGAGTCAGACAACCACATGACGACAACCGAATCACGACTGTCACTCGACGTTCGCCGCGTCGCCGGCTCCCTCGGAGCCGAGGTCCGCGGCATCGATCTTTCGGTGCCACTCGACAACACCGCGTTGGCGACGATCCAAGCGCTGCTGCTCGAGCACCTGGTGCTCTTCTTCCCCGAACAGCACCTCGACCCCACACGACATCGCGCGTTCGCCGCGCAATGGGGCGAAATGGAGATCCACCCGTTTCTGCGCAAGGTCGAAGGATTCCCCGAGATCGTCGAGTTGTCATCGGCGAACGGCATGGTCGCCGATGACTGGCACACCGATGTCACGTTCTCCGCGCGCCCGCCGATCATGTCGATCCTGAACCACATCGAGACGCCCGAGGTGGGCGGCGACACGATGTGGACCAACCAGTACGCGGTCTACGAGTCGTTCTCGGCGCCGATGCGCGAGCTGCTCGACGGTCTTACGTGCATCAACACCGCGCGCACCTACGGTGAGCCGCAGACTCGTGCTGAGCATCCTGCGGTGCGCGTGCACCCGCTCACCGGCCGCAAGTGCTTGTACGTCAACGGCACGTTCTCCGAACGCTTCGTCGAACTGTCCTTCGAGGAGAGCAAGCACCTCATCGACTTCCTGCGCTCGTACGCGACACACCCACGATTTTCGGTGCGGTACCAATGGACCGCCGGAACGATCGCGATGTGGGACAACCGCTGTACGCAACACTCGGTCCTGAACGACTTCGAGGGCTTGCGCATCATCCAGCGCGTCACCATCCTCGGCGACCTCCCCGAGGGTGCCCCGCGGCGTTGGGAGCGCTACCCGAACGCCGCGCAGATGTCGGCGGCCGGCGCACGCGAGCGGCTCGAGGCCTGAGCGTCAGGACGACGCAAACCTGATTGGGTGGCTTCGAGTCGCAGCGCACGCCGACGCATGCGGCGCGTGTGCGCACCCAAACTTCGCTTGCACTTCACTCGTCGTTCACGTGCTTGTCCCGACCGCGACACCCGTCCTCCTTACCGTAAGCGCTGTACCCACAGGACGCCCAAGGAGGGCCCTCCCTTGCTTTCAACGAAGAATCGTTCCGTCAGTCTGCTGGCCGTGTCACTCGGCCTCGCGCTGTTCGCCGGTGCCTGCGGTGACGACGGCGGTTCGACCGCCGCTGCCACCGGCTCCACGGCGAAGACCGGTACCACCAAGCCCGCGGCATCGTCGGGCGCGACAGCCGCCCCCACCACTACGGTTGCGCCCAAGGTCGAGGTGACCGGCACGCTCAACGCGTCGGGCGCCACGTTCCCGAAGGGCTTCTACGAGGTCGCTATCGCCGAGTTCAAGAAGGCACAGCCGAAGGCCACCCTTACCTACGCCGGTGGCGGTTCCGGCAAGGGCCGCACCGATCTGCAGTCGCAGGTCGTCGACTGGGCCGGTTCCGACGGTCTCGTGAAGGATGCCGACAAGCCCAACTACAAGGGCGGCGAGTTCCTCTACTTCCCGACCGTCGTCGCGCCGATCACGGTGTCATACAACCTCGACGGCGTCGACAAGTTGAACCTGTCGGCCGAGACCGTCGCCAAGATCTTCCAGCGCGAGATCAAGACCTGGGATGACGCCGCGATCGTGGCCGAGAACCCCGATGCCAAGGCCAAGCTCACCGGGAACATCACCGTTGCCCACCGCTCGGACGGCTCAGGCACCACCGAGCACTTCACCATCTACCTCAACAAGTCGGTGGGGGCCGGCGGCACCGGCGTGTGGAAGCTGAAGAGCGGCTCTACGGTCGAATGGCCGGCTGACACCCAAGCCGGCAACGGAAACGCCGGCGTGGCGCAGATCGTGAAGGACACGAAGGGCGCGATCGGCTACGTCGACTTCTCCGACGCGAAGGCCACCGGGCTCAAGTTCGCCAGCCTGAAGAACAAGGCCGGCAAGTTCGTGGCCCCGTCGCTCGACGGTGCCTCTGCGGCTGCCGAAGGCGCGACGGTCAACCCCGACCTCAGCTACGACCCCCTGTGGGCCGAGGGCGACAAGGCCTACCCGATCGCGGCGCCCACCTGGATCTTGGCGTACGTGAAGCAGACCGACAAGGCCAAGGGCGAGACGCTCAAGACCTTCCTGCGCTTCATGCTCACCGACGGCCAGAAGCTCGCCCCGAGCATCGACTATGCGCCGCTGCCCAAGGGCCTCGACGAAAAGGCCATCGCGCAGTTGGACAAGCTCCAGATCCCGGTCTGATCCAACCCGCCACCACCTGGGCTGCGGCCGACGATTCGCCCTCGCTCGTCAGCCGCGGCCCGGTGGCACCACCACCATGAACACGAACCCCGACTTCCGTACCCCCGAATTCAGTGCCCGAGGCCGCCGCGCCGATTCGCTCTTCCGGTACGCCACCATCGCCGCCGGCGCGATCGTGCTCCTGGTACTCGGAGCCGTGGCCTTCACGACCACGAAACGTGCGTGGCCCGCGCTCGACTCGATGGGCCTCGACTTCTTCACCTCGGATCGTTGGGCCCCGAACGAGAAGTTCTTCGGAGCCAGGTCGTTCATCTACGGTTCGCTCGTCGCCTCGACGATCGCGGTCGTCCTCGCGATCCCGGTGAGCATCGGCATCGCATTGTTCACCACGCAGGTCGTGCCCGCGCGTTGGCGGCGGCCGATCGTCTACCTCGTCGATCTGCTTGCGGTTGTTCCCTCGGTCGTGTTCGGGCTCTGGGGCATCCTGGTGTTCGCCAAGCACGTCGACGGCTTCTACGGCTTCCTCCACGACGTCCTCGGCCCGATCCCCGTCGTGGGCGACCTGTTCGGTGAGGGCTCGGGTCGTGGTTACATGACCGCCGGGATCATCCTGGCGATCATGATCACGCCGATCATCACGTCGCTCGCACGCGAGGTGATCGACACGTGCCCACCGGCCGACCGTGAGGGCGCCTACGCGCTGGGGGCGACCCGGTGGGAGATGATCCGCGGCACGGTGCTGCCATATTCCAAAGGCGGACTCGTGGGCGCGGTGATGCTCGGCCTCGGCCGAGCCATGGGCGAGACCATCGCCGTGGCGCTCGTCATCGGTTCGACCGCAAACATCTCGGCGAACCTGTTCGCGTCAGGCGACGCGTTGCCCGCGCGCATCGCGAACGAGTGGGGCGAGGCCGAAGGCACCTGGCGTGCCGCCCTGATCGGCCTCGCCGTCACCCTGTTCGCCGTCACGATCCTCGTGAACCTCGCCGCGACCGCCGTCGTCAACCGTTCGCTCGCGAAGTCACAGGGGACCCGCTGATGGCTGCCATGTCGATCCCGTTGATCCGCACGTCTGACGAGCTCACGCTCGAGGACCTCACGGCGAAGCGCACGCGCCGCTCGCTCGTGAGCTCGCTGATGACCGTGCTCATGGGTCTGTCGGTCGTCGCGGTCACGATCCCGCTCGGCGCAGTGCTGTACACGGTGGTGTCAAAGGGCGCGTCGGTGCTGAGCGCCGACTTCGTCACCAAGGACATCCCGATCGTCACCCGCCAGGTGGGTCCGGGCATGGGCCCGGCGATCGTCGGCACGCTCCTCATCACGTTGGTCGCCGCCTTCATGGCGGTGCCGGTCGGGATCCTCGGCGCCGTCTACCTGAACGAGTACAGCGCCGGCGGCCGGTTCGGGAAACTCGTGCGGTTCATGGCCACGGTCATGACCGGAGTGCCATCGGTCGTCATGGGCCTCTTCGTGTACATCACCTACACGCTGCGCTACAAGCAGAACGCGTTCGGGGGCTCGCTCGCCCTTTCGTTCTTGATGTTGCCCATCATCATCCGCTCCACCGAGGAGATGCTCAAGCTCGTGCCCAGCAACCTCCGCGAAGCCAGCGCAGCCATGGGTAGCCGAAAGAGCCGCACCATCCTCACCGTGGTGCTCCCCGCCGCGCTGCCCGGCGTCGTATCGGGCTGCCTGCTCGCCGTCGCCCGCGCCGCAGGCGAGACGGCACCGATCCTGTTCGTCGTCGGCGCCACCAACACCGTCAACGCCAACATGTTCAACGGCGTCAACACCGCGCTGTCCGCACAGATCTTCACCAACGCGCAGCAACCCTTCGTCGGCGCGCAACAACGCGCGTGGGGTGCCGCGCTCACCCTGCTCACCCTCGCGTTCGCGATCACCCTCGTCGCACGTCTCATCACCGCCCGCTTCGCGCTCAAGCGCTGATCGCGACTGGAGCTTGCACATGTCAGACGCACGAACCAAGGAGACCCCTATGGATGCGGAGCTCCGGCCCGACACGCCCCTCGGCGACAGGACCGAGATCCGACGCACCGTCGCGACATCGCCGAGCGTCGACGCTGCACCGACGAGCGATCCGGTCTTCCGCGCCGAGAGACTGAGCGTGCTCTACGGCAAGTACCGAGCGGTCAAGCAGTGCGATCTCGAGATCCATCGCAACGAGATCACCGCGTTCATCGGCCCCTCCGGCTGCGGCAAAACCACCGTTCTCCGCTGCTTCAACCGCATGAACGACCTCATCCCCACCGCACGGGTCGAAGGCACCCTCACCTACCAGGGCGTCGACCTCTACGACCCGCAGGTCTCGGCCGTCGAAGTCCGGCGCCGCATCGGCATGGTCTTCCAAAAGCCCAACCCGTTCCCCAAGAGCATCTACGACAACATCGCCTTCGGCCCCCGCGTCAACGGCATCAAGAAGAAGACCCAATTCGACGACATCGTCGAACAATCGTTACGCGGCGCCGCCCTCTGGGACGAGGTCAAAGACCGGTTGAAGACCTCGGCCCTCGGACTGAGCGGCGGTCAACAACAACGTCTCTGCATCGCCCGTACCATCGCCGTCGAGCCCGAGGTCATCCTCATGGACGAACCCTGCTCCGCGCTCGACCCCATCGCCACCGCACGCATCGAGGACCTCATGCAAGAACTCAAGAACCGGTTCACGATCATCATCGTCACCCACAACATGCAACAGGCCGCACGCGTCAGCGACCGCACCGCGTTCTTCTCCGTCGAGATCAACCCCCAAAGCGACACCCGCACCGGCATCCTCGTCGAATACGACCGCACCGACAAGATCTTCTCGAACCCGACCGACGAACGCACCGAGAACTACGTCACCGGCCGCTTCGGCTGACCCCCCGCCCTCACCGCACCCACGCGTTTCGTCCGCGCCACGCGTTCCGACCAGTGCGGTTCGAAGACCTCTCTCAGGAGCACGACCATGTTCGACGAAACCCGCAGACAGTTCCATGTAGATCTCGATGGTCTCAAGTCGCAGATAGTCCACCTCGGCGCCTTGGCCATCGAGACGATCCCCCGCGCCACGACCGCGCTTTTGAACGGCGATCTCGCGTTCGCGCAGGCCCTCATCGACGCCGACGACATCATCGACCTGAAGTCGATCGAGATCGAAGAAGAGTGCATGCGCCTGCTCGCGCTGCAACAACCCATGGCACGCGATCTCCGAGCGCTCATGACCGCCGTCAAGCTCAACTGGGACATCGAACGCTCGGCCGACCTGGCGGTCAACATCTGCAAGACCGTGCGACGCATCTACGGAGTCACGCTGCCGCACACGGTTCGCGGCGTCGTCGAGCAGATGAGCGAGGAGGCCTACCGCCTCACGCGTCTCGCGGTGGACTCGTACATGGACCTCGACGTCTCCATTGCCGCCGCGCTCGATGACATGGACGACCGCCTCGACACCCTGCAGGTCGACCTCATGCGTTGCATCTTCGACGCACACGAGAGCGAAGGGCTCGGGCTCCAACCCGCGGTGCAGCTCGCCCTGATCGGCCGGTACTACGAACGAATCGGCGACCACGCGGTGAACATGGGCGAGCGTGTGCAGTACCTGGTGACCGGCTGGCTGCCCGAGCACACGGGGGCCGCACGAGCCAGGGCGAACAGCGCGGCATCGAGCGACACCGCGATCGAAGGTCCGCGATGGTGACCCGGCTCGACGCGCCAGCGAGCGCGGAGGTGAAGTGATGGATGGCCGCCCGCACGTGCTCATCGTGGAGGACGAGCCGTCGTTCGCGGAGGCGCTCACAGTGGGCCTGCAACGCGAGGGCTTCCGCGTCAGCGTCGCGGGCGACGGGATCACGGCCATCGAACGTTGGCGCGCCGACGACCCCGACCTCGTGTTGCTCGACGTGATGCTTCCGCGGCTGTCCGGTATCGACGTGTGCCGTGAGAT
>JANMVY010000108.1:0-3889 GCA_031393535.1 Actinomycetes bacterium
CCCGACGAGTTCGATCGCAAGGACCGGAGTGCCGAACGCGGCGCGCGGGAGCAAGATGATGCCATGGGTGACGACGACCGCTGGACTGCCATCGAGACACGCGACGCGTCGGCGGACGGCTCGTTCATCTACGGAGTGGTGACCACGGGTGTGTACTGCCGGCCATCGTGTCCGTCGCGTCGATGCCGGCGCGAAAACGTCCGCTTCTTCGAGAACGCGGCCGATGCCGAACGCTCGGGTCTGCGACCGTGCCGACGGTGCGACCCGACTGGACCTGGTTTCCGCGCACGTCGGGCCGCGCTCGTGGCTCGCGCGTGTCGAATCATCGAAGAGTCCGAATCGGCACCGGACCTTGGTTTGCTCGCCCAGACGATCGGCATGAGTCCGCACCATTTCCATCGGGTCTTCAAGGCCGAAGTCGGTGTCACCCCGAAGGCGTACGGCGAGGCGAGCCGGGCTCGTCGGGTGCGTGACCGCCTCGGGGGTGACGCGTCGGTCACCGACGCGATCTACGCGGCGGGCTTCGGGTCGAGCCGGCAGTTCTACGCGTCGTCGACCGAGCGGCTCGGCATGACTCCGTCGAAGTTCCGCTCCGGTGCTGTCGACGTGCCGGTGATCTTCGCGGTCGGCGAGTGCTCCCTCGGCTCGATCCTCGTGGCCGCCACACCGAACGGTGTCTGTGCGATCGAGTTCGGCGACGACCCCACCGTGCTCGTGCACCAACTGCAGGACAGGTTCCATGCCGCTCGGCTCACCGGGGGCGATGCCGATTTCGATTCGCTCGTCGCACGGGTCATCGCGTTGGTCGAAGATCCAACGGCGGGGGTCGATCTCCCACTCGACATCCAAGGCACCGCCTTTCAGGAGCGCGTCTGGCGAGCCCTCCGCGACGTGCCGGCAGGCGCAACCGTGACCTACGCGGACATCGCGCAGCGCATCGGATCGCCTGCCGCGGTGCGCGCCGTCGCCGGTGCATGCGCCGCCAACCACTTGGCGGTCGCAGTCCCGTGCCACCGGGTCATCCGCACCGACGGCACGATCTCGGGCTACCGCTGGGGAGTCGAACGCAAAGCAGCCCTGCTCCATCGCGAAGCCGCAGGAACCTGAGCTTCGAGCACCGAGCACCGACCTCACCGTCGCGAGATGACCTTGGCCCCTACACGTCGGTGCTGTCGCGGGACGACAGTGGTTCCACAGAGGCCACCGAGCGAGGGATGACGATGACCGATCTGGTCGTGGGGTTCGGTGCGCTGCGCCGGGCCGATGCAGCGATTGCCGGCGGCAAGGGTGCGAACCTGGGCGAGCTCACCGTCGCCGGGTTCCCCGTGCCACCCGGGTTCGTGGTCACTGCGGGTGCGTACCTCGCAGCGTTGGACCAGGCCGGCATCCGCGAGAGCATCCGCAATCGGGTCGCGACCATCGACCCTGCCGCGCCGACCGACGTCGAGCGGATCGCGACCGAGCTGGGCAATCTCGTCCGCGCGGTCGTGATCCCGGGCGACTTGGTCGACGCGGTGCGACACGCCTACCGCGCGCTCGATTCGGCGGGCGGGCCGGCACTCGTGGCGGTGCGATCGTCGGCCACGTCGGAGGATGCCGCGGGCGCATCCTTCGCCGGCATGAACTCGACGTTCACCAACGTCATCGGCGAGCACGATCTGCTCGAGCGAATTCGCGATTGTTGGGCGTCGTTGTTCCGCGCGCGCTCACTCACCTATCGCCTGGCACAGCGCATCAGCGACGAACCGGCGATCGCCGTGGTGGTTCAGGTGATGGTCGCGTCGCAACAAGCCGGGGTGATGTTCACCGTCGACCCCGCCGACGGCGACAGAACCCATCTCGTCATCGAAGCCGCACGCGGCCAGGGTGAGGTCATCGTCAGCGGTGCCGTCGAACCCGACACCTACGTGGTCGACCGCGTCGGGCAACGCATCGTTCGTGCACACATCGGCCGCCAATCGCACAAAATCGTGCGCGGCGACAATGGTGACGAGAAGGTTCTGATCACCGACGACGAGCTCCGCGAACGTGTGCTCGACGACGACACGATTCTCGCGCTCGCGCGCCTCGGCATCGATGTCGAAAACCACTATGGCCAGGCGCAAGATGTCGAGTGGTGCATCGACAACGGATCGATACAACTCGTGCAGAGCAGGCCGATCACCACGCTGCGAGATTCCCCCGCAGCCCCGATCGCAGACACGCCCGACACGAACCTCGCCCCGCTCGTCACCGGCCTCGGCGCCTGCGCGGGCGTCGCGTCGGGAATCGTGCGCGTGCTTCGCTCCCCCGCGGAGGGGGCCCTCCTGCAACCAGGTGAGATCCTCGTCGCCCCGACGACGAACCCCGACTGGGTACCGGCAATCCGGCGCGCCGCGGCTGTGGTGACCGACAGCGGTGGGATCACGTGTCACGCGGCCATCGTCAGTCGCGAGCTCGGTGTGCCGTGTGTGGTCGGCACACGACGAGCGACAACTGTGCTGCGCACCGGCGACATCGTCACGGTCGACGGGCGGCGCGGCACCGTCACCGCGGGGCGCGTCGCTCCCCCAGCCCCCGCCCGCGTGATTGCACCAACCACCGCGACGAGCGAAACCGACCACATCGCGCTCGGGACACGCCTCTATGTGAACCTCGCCATAGCGAAGAACGCCGACGCCGCGGCGCAACTACCCGTTGACGGGGTCGGGCTGCTGCGCGCGGAGTTCCTCGTGACCGAGGCTCTCGAGGGTACGCACCCGCGGCGTTTCCTCGTAGAAGGAAGGCAAGCCGATTTTCTCGAACGCATGAGCGCGTCGCTCGCCACGATCACCCGTGCGTTCGCGCCGCGTCCGGTGATCTATCGGACGATGGACTTCCGCTCGAACGAGTTCCGCGGCCTCACCGGTGGCGAGAACTACGAGCCGCTCGAGAGCAACCCGATGATCGGCTATCGCGGGTGTTTTCGGTACGTCAAAGAGCCCGACCTGTTCGCGTTGGAATGCGAGCTCGTCGCGCGCGTGCGCGAGGAGACCCCCAATCTGCACGTGATGATCCCGTTCGTACGCACGAGTTGGGAGCTCGAACGGTGTCTCGAGCTGATCGAGGCCAGCCCGCTCGGCCGTCAGCGCGGCTTGCTCCGCTGGATCATGGCCGAGGTGCCTTCCGTCGTCTATCGCATACCTGAATATGCCGCGATGGGCATCGACGGCGTGTCGATCGGCTCGAACGATCTGACCCAGCTCATGCTCGGCGTCGACCGCGATTCGGAGGTCTGCAACGAACTCTTCGACGAAGAGGACGCGGCTGTGCTCGACGCGATCACCCGCATCATCACGGCGTGCAACGACGCCGGGATCACCTCGTCGCTGTGTGGTCAAGCGCCGTCGAACAGGCCCGCATTCGCCGAGCATCTCGTGCGAGCCGGCATCACGTCGATCTCGGTGAACGCCGACGTGGCGCACGAGGCGCGTCGGGCTGTCGCCGACGCGGAACGACGCGTGCTCCTTGGAGCCGCGCGAGATCGGTGACGCCTCGCGTGTGGGCATCGAAGCAACCGGCGCACGTCCAGGTGTGCGCGACGGCAGCCGGGTCGACGACCGCAGCGTGTAGCGTGGATGCCGACCTCAGCCCGCGCACCTGCTCCGACGACGTCTCCGACGCCCGACGAGCATCAGCCCAGGTCAGAGGCCATCGGGATGTGGCGCAGCCTGGTAGCGCACCTGCTTTGGGAGCAGGGGGTCGGGAGTTCGAATCTCCCCATCCCGACCACAACAGCCCTGGTCAGAGGCTTTATGCTCGGTCAGGTTGCGGGGTGTTTGTGCGACGTAGCCAGTTTGGACGTAGCCTTTCGGGTGTTGGCTACGTCGACGTAGCCACCTGGAGGTCCGGATGGCTCAACGGCCGACGG
>JANMVY010000140.1:0-2634 GCA_031393535.1 Actinomycetes bacterium
GCTCGAGTTCACCACCGAGAACTCGCACGGCATCGAACAGAAGGCCTTGCCGTCGATGGTGGTGGTGCTGTCGCTGCGCAGCGAGATGCGGGGCGCCGGGCCGTTGGCCGCGCTCGGCTCGTTCAACCCGGCCATGCTCCTTCACGGTGAGCAGTCCTTCACGCTGCACCAGCCGCTCACCGTCGCAGGCACCGCGTCCGCGACTTCGCGGATCGCGGCGATCTACGACAAGGGCAAGGCCGCGGTGGTCGTGATGGAGTCCACTGCCACCGATGTCGACACCGGTGCGAAGCTCTTCACGACCTCGTCGTCGATGTTCATCCGCGGCGAGGGCGGCTGGGGCGGCGACCGCGGCCCATCGGCCAAGTTCGAGGCCCCGACGCGCTCGCCCGACCAGGTCGTGTCGTACCAGACCCGACCCGACCAGGCGCTGCTGTACCGGTTGAACGGTGACCGCAACCCGTTGCACAGCGACCCGCAGTTCGCGGCGCTCGGCGGCTTCGACAAACCCATCCTGCATGGCCTGTGCACCTACGGTTTCACGGGTCGTGCGCTCCTGCACGCCGTGTGCGGCGGGGACGCCGCACGCTTTCTCAGCATGGCGGGCCGATTCGCGTCATCGGTGCTGCCGGGCGAGACGCTCGACGTAAAGGTGTGGATCGACGCCAACACCGCCACGTTCCAGACATGGGTCGGTGAGCGACTGGTGTTCGATGCCGGCGCGATGACCTTCGCGTGAGCGCGGCCGGGTTCCCCGACAACTTCCTCTGGGGCACCACCGCGTCGTCCGTCGGCGCGGAAGGGGTGGCGCCCACCGCCGATTGGTCGACATGGGAGCGTGAGAACCGTGCGCCTCGATCGGGCGACGGAAACGGGTGGGCCACGAACGCCAACGACGACGCGCTGCTTCTCGCGTCGCTCGGGCTCAACGCGGTGCGCGTCACCGTCGAATGGGCTCGCCTCGAACCACGCGAAGGAGTGATCGACACCGGACGCGTGGCTCACGAACGCGAAGTCCTCAAGGCCGTACGCGAGGCGGGCCTCGCGCCTTGGGTCACGCTGCACCACGGATCGTCTCCCGGTTGGTTCCAAGACGACGAGGGCGGCTTTCGCGACGAGCGGGCGAGCGGCTACTTCTGGCCACGCCACGTCGATCGTTGCGCCGAATGGTTCGAGGGACTCGCCGCGGGATGGGTGCCATTCGAAGATCCCATAGGTTGGGCGACACGTTCCTACGTGCTCGGCACGCGTCCCCCGGGCGTGCGCAATCCGCAGCAGGCTCGCGAAGCCATCGTCGGCGGGCTCGCCGCGAATCATGCGGCTTGGAAGCTGCTGCGCGGCCCCGCGCCCGTCATGGCAGTGCTCGGCCTCACGACGGTGCGAGCTGCGAACGCCTCCGAGGCTCGCGTCGAGGCGGCCCACTGGGACACCGTGCTGTGGGACGTCTTTCTTCGCGCTCGCCGCGAAGGCGTGCTCGACATCCCCGGGGGAGCGTCGCTCGAAAAGCCTGACATGGCCGACGCGTTCGACATGATCGGCATCGCCTATCGGCCCCCGCTGCTCGTGGGCACCGATCTGAACCTCGGCCCTTACCCGACCACAGGGCGCGTCGATGCGAGCGGCTTTGCGCCGAACGCCGAGGAGCTCGGCGACGTGCTCCGCCGCCTGGCCGAGCTCGCTCCCGCGACGCCGATCGTGGTCGCGGCCGACGGTGTCGCGACCACCGACGACGCGTGGCGCGAGGAGCTCCTTCGCGACACCATGGTCGAGATGCGGCGCGCCATCGCCGACGGCGTGCCGCTCACCGGCTACTTCCACGAGACCGGCATCGACGGCTACGAATGGCTCTACGGTTTCGACGCGCCACGCGGGCTGATCGAGCGCAATCGGACACTGAAGCCGAGCGGCCGCTACCTCCAAAACCTCCTCACCGCGTGACCGGTGACGTCCCGATCACCTCGACCAGCCCTCATCGCATGTTCGCGAGAGCATCACGGACTCCTCACACCTCGCCACGATGCTGTGGTCATCGAAGCCACCGGGCACATCGCCCGGGGCGAGTGAACGGAGACCTCCAATGAACAAGAACACCTTCCGCAAGTCGATCGCCGGCATCGTCCTCGCCGGCGGCTTGCTCGCCGGCACCGCCGGCATCGCCGCCGCGGAGACCGGCACGGGCACCGCCCGCAAGCCCACCACCGAGCAGCTGTGCAAGCGGGCGCAGACCACCTGGGAACGACTCAAGGCCCTCGACCAGAAGCTGCACGAGCACTACCGCAAACTGGTCGAGTTGCGCGACAAGGCGGTGGCCGAAGGCCGCACCGAGCTTGCCGACAAGCTCACCCAACGCCTCGACCGGGTGAAGGATCGCCACGAACGCATCGAGGCGAAGCTGAAGGCGATCCACGACAAGGGCGTCGGCAAGTGCACGATCCCCGAGTCGGCGGCCACCCCGCTCAGCTGAGCGCCCCGCCAACTTCTTCCCCACCCCGCAACCGGTAGCTCACGAGCGTTGCGAGGAGCTCCTGAACTACCGGTTGCGGGGTGGGGAAGAAGTTGGCGGGGCGCTCAGCTGAGCGGGGTGGCCGCCGACTCGGGGATCGTGCACTTGCCGACGCCCTTGTCGTGGATCGC
>JANMVY010000149.1:0-5979 GCA_031393535.1 Actinomycetes bacterium
CGTTCGCGCTCGAGATGAACGAGAACGGGATGACCAGCATCGACATGCCCTGCGCGGCCTGCGCGTTGCCCGACACCAGGCCGATGGTGATGAACACCCACGTGAAGGCGTACGCGGCGATCAGCATGATCACGAAGCCCAACACGATGGCGCCGATGCTGGCGTGCGCGCGGAACCCGAGGATGAATCCGAGCGTGCCCGTGACGAACATCGCCCACGCGACGAGAGCGAAATCGGCCAGCGATCGGCCGGCCATCACCGCGGTGCGAGGAATGGGCAACGAACGCAAGCGGTCATAGACCCCGGTTGCGGAGTCTTCGGCCACGCCTGCCGCTGCTCCCATGCCGGTCCACAAAATTGCCGTGACTAGGAAACCGGGTACGAGGAAGTCGACGTAGTTCAGGCCACCCCCGGTGCTGATCGCGCCGCCGAACACGTAGCGGAACATGAACAAGAACAGCGCGCCCTGCACCGTGCCCGCGATGAGCAACTGCGGCGTGCGGAAGAACTGAAGGATCGAGCGGCGCGCCGTGCCCAGCGTGGTCGTGAGGAAGCTGCCACCGGACGCGGTGCGCTCGACGGTCGGTGGCGCGGGCTCGCGTTCGGAGCGGTCCGTTGCGAGGAGATCAGCGGTGGTCATGAGAATCTCGATCTTCAGGCCGCGTCGGCCGCGGGGTCCGACGGTACGTCGGGCGATTTCGACGTGAGAGCAAGGAACACCTCGTCGAGCGTGGGGCGACGCAACGCGATGTCGTCAACGTGAAGGCCGCGTTCGTCGAGGATGCGCACCACTGCGGCGAGCTCGCGGGCACCGCCGTCGACCGGGGCGGATACACGTTGCGTGTCGATGTCGGTGCGGGGCGATTCACCCGCGACCGAAGCGAGGATTTCCGCGATGGCCGCGAGGTCAGCACGCGAGCGGGGGTGCACCTCGATGACGTCGCGACCTCCCTTGTCCTTCAATTCGTCGGGCGTTCCCGATGCGATGACCTTGCCATGGTCGACGATGACGATGTCGCGCGCGAGCTGGTCGGCCTCTTCGAGATACTGGGTGGTGAGCAACACGTCGGTGCCGTCGGCGACAAGGTTGCGGGTTGCGTCCCACAACTCGGCGCGGCTGCGTGGGTCGAGCCCCGTGGTGGGTTCGTCGAGCAGCAACAACCGGGGCTTGCCGACCAGACTCGCGCCCAGATCGAGTCGACGACGCATGCCACCCGAGTATGTGCGCACCAGACGATGGGCCGCGTCGGTGAGGCCCATGCGTTCGAGCACCTCGCCGGCCGCGGTGCGCGACGAGCGCTTGTCGAGGCCGAACAAGCGGGCGATCAACTCGAGGTTCTCGCGCCCGGTCATCGCGGGTTCAACCGACGCCGACTGGCCGGCGAGACCGATCACGCGGCGCACGAGCTTGGGGTTGGCAACGGCATCGATCCCTGCGACGCGCAGCGTGCCCGCGGTGGGCCGCAGCAGGGTAGCAACCGCGCTGATGAACGTGGTCTTGCCCGCGCCGTTCGGCCCGAGCAACGCCGTGATGCGGCCCGAATCCGCAACCAGGTCGAGCCCGTCGAGCGCGTGCACCTTGCCGTAGTGCTTCGTGAGGCCGACTGCCTCGATGATCGGTGCCATGGTGCTCCTGTGCGTCGGCTCGCGGATCGCGAATCGCGGCACCGCGAAACCGCGAATCGCGGCACCGCGAATCGCGGCACCGCGAATCGCGGCACCGCGAATCGCGGCACCGCGAATCGCGGCACCGCGGCCGGCGCGCTCGTGCTCGCGATGCGAGCCGAAGAAGTGCTGGCCACGACTTTATGCCACCCCGCGTTGTTCTTTGCGCGTCTATCCCCCTGACAGGTGGATACGCGCGCAAAGAACACCACGCGGGACGCACGGCGCCCGCGCCGGTACGCGCATCGCTCAGTCGGTTGCGATCCACACGAGCGCGAGCTCGTCGACGCGGATGTCGGTCTTCTCGACGGGTACCTGGATGGCGACGATGTTCGCCGCTTTCGCGTCCCAGCCGTCAGCGATCTTCTGCAGCTGATCGGTGACCTCCTGTTCGATCTCCGCGAGCTCGCGTTGGTCCTCTTCGAGCCGGTTCTGCGCGGTCTCGAGGCGCTCGGATGCCTGCTTGGTCATGCCGCCCTTGCTGGAGGCCCGTCCGATCGTGCTGAGGATGCTCTTGGTCGACTTCCTGCCGCCTAGCAGCGAGCCGAGGATGCCGCCACCCACCGAGATGATGGCGTCGAGGCCCCGACGTTTCTTGTCGGACTCGACCTCGCGGATCTTGTCCTGATCCTTCGCCATCGCGTCCTTGAGGCGGTCGGCCTTGGTGGTGAGCGACTCACGGATCTTGTCGGCCTCTGCGTCGGTCCGCTGATCGGCCGCGACATTGCAGCGTGCAAGGAAGTCGTCGTGCGACTCGCCGGGGCGTGAGAACAACTTTAGGTCGGGGTTCTGCAGGATCTCGATCGAGCGGTTGCGATACAGATGGTCCTGCAGATCCTGCTTGGCCTTCGTGAAGTACGCCTTGCTCTTGATGTCGGCTGACGGCAGCACGAACGCCGCGCCATCGGGCGCGGAGTTGCGCAGGTCGCGGTCGTCGTAGTCGACGGTAATGGCCTGCTCGGGCTCGAGAGCGCCCTCGAGCGGGAACCACACGGCCTCCCACTCCTGTTGCTCGCGGACGTCGGCCTTCTCGTCGTCGAAGAGCAGCTGACAGCGCGCGATCACGCCGGCCTGCAACCGCTTTCCGGACGACGACGCACCCACCTGCGACGCCCAACCTGCTGCCGGATCGAGGAACACGACGCGCGTGCCGTCGGCGACATCGGGTGCGACCGAAGTCTCGTCATCGGCCAGCGCTGCGGTTCCTGAAGCCGCGCCCGCCGCGACGGCCGCGGCCGTCGCTTCATGCGCGGCGGCGCGACGCGGCGAGTCTTTCGTGAGCGTGGCGATCTGTGCGCGCGACAATGGTCCGGGCAGATACGACATGGCCCAGCGGCTCGTGAACAACGCCGGCGTGTTCGACTTGGTGGAGTGCAGGAGGAACTCGCGCTTGGCGAGCCCGCTGATCGTGTCGCTGATCTGTTGCAGGTCGGTGGCGCCCGCTGCGTCGGTGAGGCCTTCCATCAGCCGCACTTTGTCACGCTCGGTCTGCAGGCGGCCGATTATCCACGTGCCCGCGTTCGAAATGGCTTTGTAGTCCATGTCGACGGGGTTCTGTGTCGCGAGCACCATGCCCACGCCGAACGCACGAGCCTGCTTGAAGATGGTGAGGATCGGCTTCTTCGCAGGAGGCATGGCCGACGGAGGCACGAAGCCGAAGGCCTCGTCCATGTAGATCAACGCGCGCAGGTCGGGCGTGCCCGACTGTTGGCGGAACCACGTGACCAATTTCGACAGCACGAGCGTGACGACGAACTGGCGCTCCTGGTCGCTCAGGTGCGCGAGCTCGATGATCGCGGCCTGCGGCTTGCGGTTCGCGCCGTAGAGCAGCGAGTCGATGTCGAGCGGCGCTCCCTCGGCCCAACTCGCGAACGCGGGCGACGCGAGCAAGCCGTTGAGCTTGAGCGCGAGGGCCATGCGATCGGACGCGGGGTAGAAGGTCTCGAGGTCGATCACGCCGAGCTTGCGCATCGGTGGGTTCTGCACCTGCGCAACGAGACCAGCGAGATCGATGGACCGACCGTCGGTCCACGCGGTGCATACGAGGTTCGCGAGCAGGATGTGCTCGCGCCCTGACAAGGGATCGCTGTCGATGCCGAGCAGCCCGAGGAGTGACGACACGAGCCCCTCGATTTCGTCCTGGAGCATCTCGGGGTCCGTCGCGCCAGCCGGCGCACGCAGGTCGCCGACGATGTTGAGCGGCACGCCGTTCGATGAACCGGGTGTGTAGATCGTAAAGTCCGCAGCTTCTTTCAGCGCACGGATGCGATCGCCGGCGATGTCCCACTCGGCGAGCCCGGTCTTCCAGTTGTTCGCCACATCGGCCGCATACTCGGCGGCGGACTTGCCCGACTTCTGGACCTCGCTCTCGTTGATCCACGGCTGGAAGTCAGCCGCCAACAGGTCGGGGAACGTGAGGAGCAGGTTCCCCATGTCGCCTTTGGGGTCGATGATGATCACCGGCACTCCGGCGAGCAGCGCCTCTTCGAGGAGGCACATGCCGAGGCCGGTCTTGCCCGAGCCGGTCATGCCCACGATGACCCCATGGGTGGTCAGGTTCGCCGCCTCGTAGAACACTGGGCTATCGACCCGCTTGTGGTCGACAGCGAGCTTGTCGCCGAGGTAGAAGCTTCCCTTGGGAACGTCAGGCATTGCGGGCCTCCGCAGTCGCGTGGAACGGGCGGAGTCTAGGGATCGCGCATCATCGCGGCCATCTGCGTGGACTCCCACCAGGCGAGTGGCGCGCCGCCTGCGGTCTTGTGGCGCTCGGAACCTGGCGGGTGGGTAGATTGCGTCCGGCGGAATCATCACCAGGCGCCAAGGAGCATCAATGAGTTTCAAGGACACCCTCAGCAAGTTCACGGGAAAGGCGAAGGGAGTCGTCGACAAGTCGGGTGACAAGATCGCCGGTGGCGTCGACAAGGTCACCGACAAGATCGACGAGAAGACGCACGGCAAGTACCACGACAAGCTCGAGAAGGTCGACAACCTCGCGGCCAAGCTGGACAAGAGCGGCGACAAGGCCGAGGGCATGGCTGCAGACACGGCCCCCGACACGGCTGCGGGCGAAGCCGGCGAAACACCGGCCGCCGGGGCCTGAGCGGCTGCCGCGTCCGCGGCATTCAACCCGCCGTTTCGCGGCGAGGTCAGGGTGCGGGGCGAGGCACCCGCACCCAGTTCTCGCCGTCGTGGCGTCGCACGATCCGCGCCGGGATGCCGGCGAGCACCGCGTTGTCGGGGAACTCGCCGCTCACCACGGCACCGGCCGCGACCACCGTGTGCCGGCCGATGTGAGATCCGGGCAACACCACGCTGCCGTGCCCGAGCCACGACCCGGCGCCGATCGACACCGGCGCATTCGTCCACATCTGCACACCGATGGGCTGGGTGAGGCTTTCGTAGCCGTGATTCTGGTCGGTGATGTAGACGAGGTGACCGGTGAAGACGTCGTCGCCGATCTCGACGCGGTCGTGCGCGACGATGCCGATGCCCTTGCCGAGCAAGCATCGGTCGCCGACGGTGAGGATCGGAGGCCCTGGAAGGTGCGCGGTGGTGGGCATGCCCGTGCTGAGCGTGGCGAGCGGCCCCACGTGCGTGTGTGCGCCGATCTCGATGCGTTGCTCGCCCATCAGCGCAGTGGTTGGGAACATCAACACGGTGCCGTCTCCGAAACGAGCGAACCGCTTGGCCTTGCGCGTGCCCGCGGTGATCGACCCGTAGCGCACGCTCATGTCCCACGCGCGTTGGATGAGGTCGGCGACGAAGGCAGGCATCGCGGCAATGTAGCGTCGGACGCGTGAGCACGGTCACCATCATCGACACCCACACCCACGTCGTCTCGCATGACCGAGTTGCGTATCCGATGGACCCTCCGGCCGATCTCGCGCGCATGCCGTGGTTCGATGAGCACCCGGTTGACGCGGCCGGTCTGCTCGCAGCAATGGACACGGCCGGTGTGCACGGCGCGGTACTCGTGCAGGCCAAGGGTGCGTACGGCTTCGACAACTCGTGCGCCGCAGACGCGCGAGCGATCGCGCCCTATCGGTTGGCCAACGCGTCGATCATCGACATGGGCTCGACGGAGCGAATCGATCGACTCGAGTATTGGGCTGTCGAACGGGGCATGCTCGGCACGCGGCTGTTCAACATCCCTGCGGCATCGCCGGCGTGGCTCGATGACCCGGCCACCGCGAGCATGCTTGCGCGGTGTCGCGCGTTGGGCGTGCGCGTGGCGTTGTGCGTTCTCGCGGGCGAGGTGCCGCTCGTCCGCGATTTGTGCGCCATGGCCGGCGACCTCCCCGTGGCACTCGATCA
>JANMVY010000223.1:0-2095 GCA_031393535.1 Actinomycetes bacterium
GGGGACCTCGCCGCGATCGCTGCGCGGGTGGCGCCGGCGAGTCGGTTCCGGACGGTAATGACCCCGGTGCGGAACGCGCCGAGCAGTGACCGTTCCGCGGTCGCCGCGGACCTGCGCGCGATCTACCGGAGCGGACACCGCATTTTCGGTGGACCCTCGGCCACCGAGGCCGGACAGAGCCCATCGATGGGTGGAGTCGGCGTCGAAGGTGGCACGAAGACCGCGGATGCACGTGGGTTCACGTTCGTCACCGCGACAGTGCAGTACCGCACCGACGGGTCGATCACGATCGAGTTCGATTGCTCGACCAAGTTGATCGTCGGTTTCGCGTGGGATCGACTCGGGACCGGGTAGCGCAACGGCCTCCACCGCTGGGACACCACCGCCGGCTGAACAACTCACGGCGAACGGATCTGCCGTTATGGGACGGCCTCGCAGGGACCAGTCCCGTACAGATCAGGCGCACAGAAATCGCCGCCGACCGCAAGGTGCTCGGTGCCATGCTCATGACGTGACCGGTCGCTCCAACGTCCCCGAGCAGCGCGACGCGACGAACGAGCGCGTCGCCGCGGTAACGAGCGATCCGACGCTCGATGAAGGCGACCTGGCGTCCATTCGACGCTCGCTCCGAGGTCGGTTTCGCGGACTGCAACTCGTCGAAGAACTCGCAAGGCAACGAGCGCACGACGAGCTGAAAAGCAGACTCGACTGCGCTGCCTCGCCGGACGACCACGACTCACGACCTTCTCGTCGTCCGTGAACTGGACGGGCCCTTCCCGTCACGGCGGCGCAGGCCTACGTTGGCCCGATGAACGGCGACAAGGTGTGGACTGCCGACGAGATGGAGCGAATGGCTCCCGACGAACGCTCCCGGTTGTTCAACGAACGGGTGGTGACCGACCTGTCCACATTGCCCCGCGAGTTCGCGGCGAGAATCCGGGCGAAAGGCCAAGCACTCCTGGCCGAGCGCGGCATCGTCCCCCCCGAGGCGTGAACCAGCGGACGTTCTTGACCTGGCAACCGACGACCGTAGGCTGGGATGATGGCCAAGGTTGGGACCGCACCGCTGCGAGAGCTGGTCGACGCGCACCGCGCCGAGATCATGGCCCTCGTCACGCGCCACCACGGGCGCTCCGTGGCCATCTTCGGGTCAGTGGCCCGAGGCGACGAGGGGCCGCACAGCGACGTCGATTTCCTCGTCGAGTTCGAGCCCGGGGCTCGCCCGTTCGAGCTGCTGGCCTTGGGCGCCGAGCTCGAAGAAGTACTCGGCGTCAAGGTCGACATCGGCACCCCCGAGTCGCTCCGGGAGGGCATCCGCGACGAAATCCTCGCCGAGGCCGTCCGCCTGTGAGTCGTCACGACGCAGCACGGCTCGTGGACATCGTCGAGGCCGTCGAGGCGATCCGTGCGCACCTCTCCCGAGGTGCGATCTCCGACGGTCTCGTCTACGACGCAGTCCGGGTACGGCTCATCGAGATCGGCGAGGCCGTCAAAGACATCGACCCGGAAATGCTCGACTCGCAACCGGACGTCCCGTGGAAGGCCATCGCGCGGATGCGTGATCACCTGACCCACCGCTACTTCGACACCGATCACGCCATCGTGCAAGACGTGGTCGACAACGAACTGTCGCCGCTGCTCGACGCCACACGAGTTCTCCTCGAGCGACTGGCCCGGCCGACCTGACGACCGGCACGACCGACCGCTCGAACGACGCGGCGCAGGTCGTCCCACGAGGCGTCGGCTGCTAACGGATTTGCTAACGAACGAGCCCGAAACGGACGGATCCCCCACTACCGCCCGGAACAACGCTGCGATATCGTGCCTCCTCAGGAGCACTGTGGCGCACGGAACAATCCCGTTCCGTACAGCGCGGCAGGCTCTACGGATCAGAAGGTTGGGGGTTCAAGTCCCTCCGAGCGCACTGAATGTTTCCGCAGGTCAGGTTGGGTCTACGCCCCACCTGCTTTCGTTTTCGGGTGCGTTCGGAGTGCCGTTTGGGCCTCGCGCGCTAACCAACTTCGTTCGGAGCTCCGTCGCGTCACCGATCCTCGCCGCGCTTATCCCGCCGGAGGACGCAATGACGGTGATGCGA
>JANMVY010000254.1:0-2536 GCA_031393535.1 Actinomycetes bacterium
GCGATCATGATCCCGGCGCGTTGGTGCAACCAGACGCCGTATCACGATCGTCGCTACGACCCGGTGTGGGCGCGCTGCGAGGAATACGACATGCCGATCGTGACCCACTCGGGTTCCGCGGAGCGCGAGCAGTACGGCGACAACTTGGGCATCTACGTCACCGAGGTCACCTGGTTCCCCGCGCGGCCGATGTGGTTCATGTTGTGGTCGGGGGTGTTCCACCGTTTTCCCAAGCTGAAGTTCTGCGCGACCGAAGGCGGCTGCTGGTGGTTGCCGCAGTTGCTGTGGTCGTGGGATCGCTTGTGGATGGGGCAGAAAGGTGCGGAGAAGCTCAACAAAGGCGCCTTCAACGGCAAGGTCGAGATGCTCCCGAGCGAGATGGTCGATCGCAACGTGTTCACCGGCTTGGCCAACGTGAAGCGTCGCGAGCTCGGCATGCGCTACGAGATCGGCATCGACAACATGCTGTGGGGCACCGACTTCCCGCACCCCGAAGGCACCTGGCCCGCGACCTTCGAGGCACTCAAGGCGACGTTCTTTGACATTCCGATTCACGAAACGCGACGCATGCTCGGTCTCTCCGCGGCCGAGGCGTTCGGTTTCGACGTCGACAAGCTGCGTCCGCTCGCCGACAAAATCGGCCCGACGCCGAGCGACCTCGGTCAGCTCACGGCGACGCAAACCGAGCAGGACCTCATCGCACGCTGGGCGCCGGTGAAGCAGGTCGGCCGCCACTGGCTGACCGGTCACGACTTTCCCCTCTATCCAATCTGATTTCACTGAACTGAGCACAGGCGCCGACGACGGCACATCCGACAGGAGCACACGACATGGCCACCACCGTGGGGCAGTACTGCATCTACGTCGCCGACATCGAGCGCTCCGAGCGCTTCTACACCGAGATCATCGGCCTCAAGGTGCAATCGCGCACCGAGATCCCCGACGTGCACGAGATCGTGCTCGCGGCCGACAACGGTGGCGGCCGGTTGCAACTTGCGCAGCGCTACGTCGACGGCAAGCCCGTCGATCATGGCTTCGCGTTGTGGAAGATCTACATGAACGTCGACGACTGCGTTGCGACGCACAAGAAGGCGGTCGACGCCGGCTACACCTCGACGATGGAACCCGCTCGTCTTGATCGGTGGCCGGTCACGGTCGGGTTCATCAACGATCCCGACGGCTACAGAATCGAACTCATCCAGACACACGCCGAGTGACGCGATGAGCACCCCGTCCAAGGCGCCCGATTCGTCACCGCTCGACGCGGGCGACATCGTGGTCGCCGCGGCGCGCATCGTCGAAGCCGATGGGCTTGATGAGCTCACCATGCGGCGCCTCTCCGACGAGCTCGGCGTCGCGGTCACGAGCATCTACTGGCACGTCGGCAATCGACAGGCGCTGCTCGACGCGTTGGTCGATCACGTGCTGACCGAGATGGGCACCTTGCAGCCCATCGGTCGCACGCCGCTCGATCGCATCGCGTCGCTGGCACGCCAGCTGCGCGGCCTCATGCTCGAACGGCCGCATCTCCTCGCGCTCGTCCACCAACAGGCGAAGACACCGCTGATGTTCCGGCCGGTGCACGAGGCAATCGCGGTCGAGCTCGCGGCGCTCGGCCAACATGGTGCTCCCGCAGCCATGGCGTTGCGGGCGCTACAGGTGCATGTGGTTGCGTCCGTGCTCTTGGAACGATCTGTCGTCCGCTACGGCGGTGACGCTCCCGATTCGTTCGCGCCCACGGCGCTCGGCGACGACGCAGAGTTCGCCGCTGCGCTCGCCGTCGACCCCGATCGCGCCGAGTTGTTCGAGTTCGGGTTGCAGGCCCTACTCGACGCGTTCGTTGCGCCGACCAGCGCGGCGATGGCGACCGCGCAGCGCCGACGCCGAGGTTGATACCCATGGCGTCGACGGGTTGCGCGCCTCGCACAGTTGTTTCACTTCCGTGGGGTGATGTCGAATACGTCCACCACGGCGATGGGTCGCCCGTCGTGTTGTTGCACCGAGACCTCGGCCCCATCGGCACGCGGACACTCGTCGACGAGCTCCGCGCCTCGCACTCGGTGTACGCGCTCTCGCTTCCTGGCTTCGGTGCGTCGACACTGCCGTCCTGGGCGCGCAACGTTGCGCACGTCGCCGCGCTCGTCGGCCATGCGCTCGATCATCTCGCGGTTGGCCCGGTGCCCGTGATCGGTCTCGGATTCGGTGGCTGGGTGGCGTCCGAACTCGCGGCGTACGCGCCCTCGCATGTCCGCGCATTGGCGCTCGTGTCACCGATGGATATCAAGCCCGCCTACGGCGAGGTGGCCGATCAGTTCCTGTACTCCGCGGCTCGCTATGGCGCGCTCAGCGCAGGCAGCGCCGACGACTTCGCCGGGCTGGTCGACGAACTCGGCGCCGATGCGGTCGATGAGTATCTCGATCGCAGCCGCGAGGCAGTCACACGCGTGGCATGGAAGCCGATCGGCCACGATCCAGCACTCGTCGGGTTGTTGGGATCCGTGAACGTTCCTGTTTCGTTGCAGTGGGGCAGCGACGA
>JANMVY010000260.1:0-5934 GCA_031393535.1 Actinomycetes bacterium
CACGCCTCGGCCGCGAGCGCGGCATTGCGGGCCAGCACCGGTGCCACATCGCGATCTGCGATGTCGTCGAGCAGCGGCAGCACCTCGGTGCGCATGCGCACCCGGGCGAACCGTGGGTCGGAGTTCATCGGATCGTCGACCGCCACCACCCCGAGCGTGCGGCACAGCGAGCGTGTCTCGTGGCGACGCAACGCGAGCAACGGATGCCTCGGGCCGGGCTGCATGCCGGCAAGACCGCGCAGGCCGGCCCCGCGCACGAGTTGTAGCAGGACGGTCTCAGCCTGATCGTCGGCGGTGTGTCCGGTGCACACCCCGGCCGGCAACACCGCGTAGCGCGCCGCTCGAGCGCGAGCTTCGAGGTTCGGCCCCGGTACCACCTCGACCGACCGCGCCTCGAACGCGGCGCCGAAACGCGATGCCGCGGCGGCCACCACGTGGGCCTCGGCCGCCGATCCCTCGCGCAACCCGTGGTCGACGTGCACCGCGGTCACCGCGCAACCCGCGGTAATCCCCAGGATCAACAACGCGAGTGAATCAGCGCCACCCGACACCGCGCAGACGATCGGCGTTCTCGCGGGCGGGAAACGACACCGGTCGAGTAACTCGGCCGGGGTCATGGTGGGGGCGACTCATGCCCCGGCCGGGACCTGCATCCGCTCGAGCCACTGGCTCGGGGTGCGGATCTCGTGAATGGTGGGCAAGTTCTCGGGCCCCACCCACGCACGATGCAGAACGGCAGGCCCGGCTACGGCCTCGACCGCACTGATGAACGCTTCGCCCTCGGCGTACTGCTTGATCTTGGCGTCGATGCCCACGAGCCGTTGGAGAAACCGCACGAAGCCGCGGCTCTGTTGACGGCGCTGGCGCAGCACACGGCCGAACCGATCGGCCGAGGGCACCAGACCTTTGCCCGCTCGGTCCATGGTGACATCGCCGTGACCCTCGAGGAGGCTCATCATGCCTGAGATCTTGTCGAGCGCAATGCGCTGCTCGGGCGTGGCCAGGATGCCCATCATGCCACCGTCCGCGAGCGGGTCCTGGCCGGCTCGCTTCTTCTCGAGCACTTCGCCGAAGGCCGCGAGCAGGCGTTGCGGGTCGGGGTCGATCGATTCGAGCAGGTCGTCGACCAACCCGAGAAAGTACCCGCGCAACCAGGGAATGCCTGTGAACTGGGCTCGGTGGGTCACCTCGTGCAGCGCGAGCCACAGTCGGAACTCGCGGGGCGCGAACGCGTAGCGCTTCTCGATGGCGAGGATATTCGGTCCGACGTAGTACACGAGGTCTTGCTCTTCGGGACGCTCGTCCTCGATGACAAGCAGGTCGTACTGGCCGAGCACCCTCGTCGACATCCACCCGAGCATGAGCCCGAGCTCTGCGCCGCTCACTCGACGGGTGACCGGCGCAAGCCGACCCGATCCGACGTTCGGCCCGACCTTTTCGAGGATCGGTCGCATGAGCCGCTGGAACGAGGCCACATTGGCGTCGACCCATTTCGCCCGGTCGGCCACCCGGGCGCGCGCCGGCCCGGCGAGCGAACGAAGTCCTGTGGTCTCGGCCACGAGATCCTCGGCAAGACTCGTGAACTCGCGGAAGTCAGGCTCGAGTGAGACCGCGTGGTACGACTCGGCGAAAGGTTCGCGGCCTCCGACCCGACTGGCGACGCGCCGAGCGACGTCCCAATCGATGACGGCGGTCATGCGGTGGGGCCTACTGCTCGTTCTTCGGGTATCGGCCGCGGGTGACGCTCATCATGTAGCCGGCGATCGTGGCGATCACCCAGAGGACCGCGCTGGCTGCGAGCGGCACGGCGAGCCAAAAATGCCAGACAACTGCACCGAGAGTGACCATGGCCGTCACTGTACTGCCTCTCGCAAGCCGCTCCGAAGCCCGGCGGCGGCTGATCTTTCAGCCCGCAGGGTGCTCACCGGTCAAGGGAGTGCTCATGGCGGATGAGTGCCGCGATTCGCTCGCGCAGCTCCTCGGGCACCGACTCGCGACACCGCTCCGCGACGACGCGACGCAGTTCGGCCTCGAAGTCGAAGGCCCCGAGGCAGGTGGTGCAACCGTCGAGGTGCACGGTTATGAGCGACCGCCGCTCGTCGGTGAGCTCACCGGCAAGAAAGTGGTAGAGCTCGTGGAGCGCTGCCTCACAGGGGTCAGTCATCGCGGTGGGCCTTTGCGTGCGCGGGAGCAGTGGTGCGTTCGGATGCGCCGGACGGGTCAACGGCGTCGTCGGGCAGGAGCCGGCGGGCCTTTGCGAATTCGTACAACTCACGTTGCATCGCTTTTCTTCCCCGGTGCAGACGGCTCATGACCGTACCGATCGGCACATCGACCATTTCGGCGATCTCTTTGTACGAAAACCCCTCGACGTCCGCGAGCAGCACAGCCATGCGGAACTGCTCGGGCAACGCCTCGAGCGCATTCTTGACCTCGGCCTCGCTGAACCAGTCAAGGAGCTCGTCCTCCGCGCTACGACCGACGGTCGCGGCCTCAAGCCCACCGAGCCGCCGGTAGAGGTAGAGGTCCTCGACCTCGTCGAACTGGGTCTCGTCGGGCCGACGCTTCTTCGACCGGTACGTGTTGATGAACGTGTTGGTCAGAATGCGGTACAACCAGGCGCGCAGATTCGTGCCCTGTTCAAAGCCGCCGAACCCGCGGTACGCCTTGAGGTAGGTCTCCTGGACAAGATCCTCGGCATCGGAAGGGTTGCGCGTGAGGCGCAACGCGGCCGCATAGATCGAGTCCATGAACGGCACGGCCTGGTCGGCGAAGGTGGCTTGGTCAGCCATGAGGGTCGTGGCCCGTCATGGTGGCGACCCTACGCGCCAAAGGGTGGCCCGGGCGAACGCGGGGACTCGCGGGCAGTTCAGCAACAGCCCTTCTGTCGCAGGTCGGCGCCGCTGACCGTCTTGTTCGGAGCCGGGGTCGGGTCGCTGTCGCACGCGGCCAGCGGCAGCGCGGACGCGAGTAGTACCAGCGCGAGGGCGACAACAGGCCGCAACGGTCGCGTCATCGCCATGATCCTCCGTGGGTTGCGTGGAGCCCGAGGGGCGAATTGAACGCCCGACCTATTCATTACGAGTGAATCGCTCTGCCGACTGAGCTACCCGGGCTTGTGGGTTGAGGCGTGTGGGTTGACCTGGGTTCGATGTGCAAGTGAGGCCGGTGGGCGGGAACCGACTGCCCGCATCGCTCGACCCGTGGCGACTCCGCAGCCTAGCGGGTCACGCTACGATCATCGATCGTTGGAGGGGGCACCGATGGCGACCGCGTTCGTGCTTTCGGGGGGCGCGAGTCTGGGCGCGATCCAAGTCGGCATGGCTCGCGGGCTTTTCGAGCACGGCATCCGGCCCGACATCTTGATCGGAACATCGGCCGGTGCCATCAATGCCGCTGTGCTCGCCCAAGGCTTCGACTGTGCGCACCTCGACGAGCTGGCCGGCGTGTGGCGTTCGTTGAAACGACAGACCGTCTTCCCCTTCGATCCGCTGAGAGGTTTCCTCGGCTTCTTCGGCCAGCGGAACTACTTGTGCAGCCCCGGGCCGCTGCGACGCCTGCTTGGCGAGCACATCCGGTACGACTCCCTCGAGCACGCTGCCATATCGGTGCACATGGTCGCGACCGATCTGCACTCGGGCCGTGAGGTGTTGCTATCACGCGGGCCGACGATCGACGCGGTCATGGCCAGCGCGGCGCTTCCCGGTGTCTTTCCACCGGTGCCCATCAACGATGACGTGTTGATCGACGGTGGCGTGTCGAACAACGCGCCGTTGTCGCACGCGGTCAGACTCGGCGCCGACGAGGTCTATCTGCTCACCTGCGGCCATGCATGCGCCTTGCCGAGGCCTCCCAAGAGCGCTCTCGGCGTCTTGCTGCAAAGCATGTCGGTGTTGATCGGACGACAGCTCGTGCACGACATCGAGCGCTACGAACCGACGTGTCGGCTGCACGTCGTTCCCCAGCTCTGCCCGCTCGGCATCTCGCCGATCGACTTTCGCCATGCCGACGAGCTCGGCACACGGGCGTACGAGTCGACCATGGCTTGGCTGTCCCGTCCGCGTTCCTCGCATGGTCAGGGCGCTTTGGTCGAGCCACACGTGCACCGATATTCGACGTGATCGGTGCAATCGTCACCGTTTCGGGGCACGGACCGGCCCTCCGCTGAAGGGTCGTTCGACCCCCACGTGGACCGGGTCCGGCAGCGTACGATCGGACTGGCTCATCAACTGCGCCCGAAGGATCACCCGTGCCCGCGGCCACCCCCGGGGCTGGCCGATCGGCCGGTCCGGCCACCTCACCATTAACCGACCACGTGCTCTTCACACGCGCTCCCGCCGCGATCGTCGCGTTCGACACCACGGGCCACGTCCGCCTGGCGAACCCGGCTGCAGTCCGGCTGTTCCAGCGTGCAGCCGATGAGCTCACCGTCAGCCGCATGCACGACCTGCTGCATCCCGACGACCGACGCGGGCTCCCTTTCCCGATCGGCGAAGAACCCGTCGAGCACGACTGCCGCATCGTGTTGCCCGACGGCTCCCTGCGGCGGATCCGCTTTCGCATTCTCGCTCAAGAGAGCTATTTCGTCGGGTTCATCGAGGACCTGACCGACCAACTCCGCGACATCGCCGACGCCGAGTTCTCCACTGGAGAACGCTACGAGAAGCTGCTCCAGAACATCGACGACGTCATCTCCGTGTGTGTTGCGGAGGGCCTCGTGCTCACGAACGTCGGGCATCTCAAGGCGTTGCTGGGTTGGCCGTCGTCGTACTGGGAGGACCGACCGATCTTCGACTTCGCCCACCCCGACGAGGTCGACGACGCCAAACAGGCATTCGAGCTCCTGTTGCGCATGCCGGGCGTGCCCATTGTCCGCGACTTCCGCACGCGCGACAGCGCCGGGCGGTGGGCGTGGCTCCAGTTCACCGCGACGAACCTGCTCGAGGACCCGACACTGCAAGCAGTCGTGCTCGTGAGTCGAAACGTCACCGCGAAACGCCGGAGCGAGAGTCTGCAGAAGACACAGTCCGAGATTTTCGAGTTGATCGCGTGCGCCGCGCCGCTCGAGCTGGTGCTCGCGCGGCTCGGCCTGTTGGTCGAAGAGCACGTGCACCTTTGCGCGGTCGGCTTCTTCCTCCTCGACGACGGCGTGTTGCGCGCGGCGGCCGGTACACGGCTCGCACCAGCGTTTGTGCATGCAGTCAGCGGACCTCGTGTGAAGTGGTTCGGCAGCATCCGCGAGGCCCTGGTGACAGGCCACAGCGCGGCCGTCACCGACATCGCCTCGAATCCGTCGTCCGCCACCGAGCTCGCCGCTCTCGAAGGCACGCGAAGCACAGTCTCGATCCCCATCGACGACGACCTCTCCGAGCACGGACCCTGCGGTGTGCTTTCGATTCATCTCACGGAGGCGCGCTCGCTCACCGAGGCGGAAGAACTCGTCGCGCTCGCCGCGACGCGCCTCGCCGCGATCGCGCTCCAACGACACCGGTCCCAACAGCAGCTGTCGCACCTCGCGCATCACGATCGCCTCACCGGGCTACCGAACCGGGCGCGGCTCCAAGACCGGCTCGACGACGCGATCGGCTATGCGCGGACGCACAACACGGCGCTCGCAGTCATGTTCCTCGACGTCGACAATTTCAAGATCGTGAACGACAGCCTCGGGCACTCCGCAGGTGACCACGTGCTCGTCGGCTTCGCGGAACGGCTCGCCGCGATGTTGCGCCCCGATGACACAGTGGGTCGTTTCGGCGGCGACGAGTTCGTGGTGCTCCTCGAGAACATCACCGACGTGAACGATGCCATCATGGTGGCCGAACGACTCCTCGAAGATCTGCGCCACCCGTTGCGCATCGGCGACCAGAGCGTGTTTCTCTCGGTGAGCGTCGGCATCGCGGTATCGATCGGCGGCCACGACAGCGCCGACGTTCT
>JANMVY010000566.1:0-2989 GCA_031393535.1 Actinomycetes bacterium
GAGGTGTGGCACTGATGTCCGATCTCGAAGCGCTGCTGCGCCAGACCTGGCACCCGGTGTGCACGCTCGACGAGCTCGCCGCGGCTCGCCCCGGTGGCCTCGGGCCATTGGCCGTCACATTGCTCGACCAGCGATTGGTCGTGGCCATGGTCGGCGACGATCCTGTCGTGCTGCGCGATCGCTGCTCGCACCGTTCAACGGCCCTCTCGGTCGGAACGGTCGAGGCCGACGGGATACGTTGCGCCTACCACGGGTGGGTTTACGCCCCCGATGGTCGTTGCACGAGCATCCCCGCGCTTCCCGATGGTCCCATTCCGTCGCGCGCCTGTGTCGAGTCGTTCTCCGCGCGGATTGCGTACGGTCTCGTGTGGGCGTGTCTCGATGACCGCGCCGGGCTCGCGCTACCCGCCTGCCCGGCATTCGATGATCCATCGCTCCGCGTGCTCGCCGGCGCGCCCTACACCTGGCCTGTGGCGGCGCCACGACGCGTCGAGAACTTCGTCGACCTCAGCCACTTCCCGTTCGTGCACGACGGCTCGATTGGCACGCGAGCCGAACCGGTGCCACCGTTGCCCCAAATCGATCGCCGCCCGGGCGAGCTGTGCTTTTCGTACGACCCACCCAACATCGCGGTCGAGGGCACCGCGCTGTTCGGTCATTCGAAGTACCGCATGCCGATGCCGTGCACTGTGAACATCGAGTTCTTCCTCGCCTCCGGCGCGCGTCGCGTGCTGTGGATGACAGCGTCGCCGGTGACCCATCAGTCGAGCCGAGCGTTCTGGTTCGTGGCGCGTAGTGACGCGTGGGACGAGCCCGACGAGGAGCACATGGCGTTTCAGGCGCGCATCCTCGCGGAGGACGAACCGGTGGTGTCCGCGCAGAACCCGCCCGACATGATCCTCGACCCCGGTTTCGAGGTTTCGGTGCGCACCGACAAGGTGTCGATCGAGTACCGACGCTGGTTGCGCGAGCTGGCGGCGGCCGCGGCGCAGGCGCCGGCTGCGTTACGAGCCGCGCTGCTGCTCGACGTTGCGGGCTGAACGGCGGAGGAGCCGGAATGACGGTTCCCTCAGTGCGTCTTGCCCTTCATCAACCCGATGTCCTGGGGCGGCACCCCGGTGATCCAGATGCCTTCGAGTTGCTCGACGTAGCGCACGAAGCGGTACTTGTCCTCGAAGCCGTCGGTTCGGCGTGGTTGCACACGCGAGTGCCCGGGCAAGGTGCGGACGTTCACGAACGAGCACACCTCACGGCCGAAGGTCAGACCGAGCTCGGCGTCGAGTTGCTCCGGTGTCGTGACGTCCGCGGTGTGCGGTACCCCGCACGCCGCGGCGATCGCTGCGAGATCGACCCGCCCGGCAGTTGCGGTCGGCCGTCGTCCGGCCGCACCCCACCCGATCGATTCATACACCCCGTTGTCCACGACGAACACGACCAAATTGGGCGGGGCATGCTCGCCGAGCGCAACCAACTGACCCAGCTCCATCAGGACAGAACCGTCGCCGTCGAGACACACCACCCGTCGGTGGGGCAACGCCAGCGCAAGTCCGACGGCCATGCCGATGACGTCGCCCATCTGCCCCAGGTGCGCCGTCCGCGGATGTTCAGCGGTGTGGTGGGCCCATTCGAACGACACCGCCCCGATGTAGGTGGACATCACGAGGGCGTCGTCGGGGACCGCCGCCGCGAGCCGACCCAGCCAGTCGTAGCGTTCGAGCGCCATCATCGACCCCCCGCGGAACGCCGGTCGTCCCACACGCAGTCGCCCGAGATCAGCACTGCGGCGGGGTGCAGTTGCGCCTCGGCGATTCGCTGGGCCCGCTTGATGGACACCGCCAGATCCTCGACGTGGCGGACGATGACGTACTTGATGCGAAGGGCCTGCAAGAGGGGTTCGGCCACGACGCCGTGCGGGATCCCCCAGTGCTCGGTCTCGCCTACGTCACCGCGATACGACATCAGCAGCGTGCATGGCACGCCAGTCCCGAGCGAGATCCGCGCTATGTACTCCGCGGCGACGCGGAGCCCGGAGCATTCCATGATCAGCGCCGGCTTCTTGCCGCCCAGCCAGGCACCGGCGCACACCGAGAACCCGACGCCTTCGTTGCAGACGGGGACGTACTGGATCGACGGCTCGGCCTCGACCAGTTCGTGCACGTTGCGCTGCCAGCCATCGGGCAGACCCGAGACGAAGTCGATGCCGGCCTCCAGGAGACCGCGCATGGCCTCTGCGGCCGCGTGTTCCAACATGGGCGCCATCGTAGGGTGTGCACTCCACCCCGGGCGAAGGCGGAGCCGTCAGCTGATGAGCGCAGCAGCGCGGTGCACGCGAGACTGAAGCGATGCAGCCGTTCTCGTACTTCTCGCCGATCGAGTTCCTCTACGGACCCGGACGGGTGGCGGACGTCGCAAGCCGACTCCAGACGCGCCACGTCGAGCGGGTGCTCGTCGTGACCGACCCCGGTATCGTCGCCGCCGGCCTGGTCGACCGGGTCGAGGCCCATCTCGACGCCGCGGGCATCGCCCACACGCGCTTCACCGATGTGAAGTCGAACCCGACGGTGAAGAACGTCGACGACGGTGCCCGCGTCCTGACCGCCTTCGGGGCCCAGGCCGTCGTGGGTGTCGGCGGGGGGAGCCCGATCGACACCGCGAAGATCATCGCCGCCGCTGCCGCCAACGAGTGCAGCGCCCACGACTTCATGATCGGCCGGCCGATCGTCATACCGGGCGTCCCCCAGGTGGCCATCCCGACCACGGCCGGTTCGGGCGCGGAGTCGGCCAAGGTCAGCGTGCTCGTCGACCACGAGACCGGCGAGAAGAAGGGCGTGTTCGGCCCTGGCACTGCCCCGTGGGTGACGATCCTGGACCCCGAGATGATGCTGGGCATGCCGGCATGGCTGACCGCGGCGACGGGCATGGACGCCCTCAGTCACGCCCTCGAGGCCTACCTCGGTTCGGCGGCCAGCCCGTTCTCCGATGCGCTCGC
>JANMVY010000266.1:0-1822 GCA_031393535.1 Actinomycetes bacterium
CCAGATGCCCTCGTTGACCGCTTGGACACCGATCTTCTTGCCGATCATGTCCTGGGGGGTCTTGATGGCCTTGCTCGTCAGCGACATGATGCCGAACGGGTTGTTCTGGAACAGCGTGCCGATCACCTTGAGCTTCGCGCCTTTGGCCACGGCACCTGCGAGGAACTCGCTGCCGGTGTAGGCCCATTTGGCCTTGCCCTGGGTGACGATCGGCTCGACGGCGATGTCGGGGCCGCCGGCCAAGATGTCGACCGCCTCGAAGCCGTTGGCAAGGTAGTAGCCCTTCTCGGCCGCCATGTAGCTGCCGGCGAACTGGGCGTTCTTGATCCAGTCGAGCTGCACGGCCTGCTTGCCGAACTTCTTACTGCCGCCTGCGCTCGACGACTTGCTGCCCGAGTCGTCGCCACAGGCCGCGAGCAGGCTCGCGCCACCCAGCGTCAGCGCCCCGATCGCTGCTCCTCGGCCTATGAATTGTCTGCGCGTGAAATCTGCCACGGTATGGTCCCTCCAGTGATGCGCCACGACGTGAGTGGTGCCTAGCCAGATGCTATGCGAACCGCGATGATCGTGAGGTGACCGCTGTGTAACGGCCGCATGAACTCGCAAGCCCGTCCGGGTCGGGCGAGCCTGGTGAGCGACTGAGCGCAAGGCCCTCGCGTGGTCGCGCGCTAGCGTGCGCGCCACGAAACGGGAGGTTTGGCGGTGCCTGAGCCAGCAGCCAGTGAGCGCGAGGTCCTCGACTGGTCGACGTACGGGCGCGCGGCACGAGAACTTGCCCAGCAGGTCGCCGACGACGGCTACGACGCCGACATCGTGCTCGCCATCGCTCGTGGCGGGCTGTTCGCCGCCGGCTCCCTGGGGTACGCCTTGTCGGTGAAGAACATCTACGTGATGAACGTCGAGTTCTACACCGGGGTAGGCGAGCGCCTCGACGTGCCCATGATGTTGCCGCCTCACATCGATCTGATCGAGATGCGCGATCAAAAGGTGCTCATCGCCGACGACGTGGCCGACACCGGGCTCACCCTCGAGATGGTGCGGGCGTTCTGCTCGCCCCAGGTCGCCGAGGTGCGTTGTGCGGTGATCTACGAAAAGCCACAGTCGATCGTGAAATGCGAATACGTCTGGAAGCACACCGACCGCTGGATCAATTTCCCGTGGTCGACCGAGGAACCCGTCGTCACGCGCGACAATCGCGTACTCGACGCGTGAGCTACTGCGGCACTCCGCGCACCCCCACACAACAGGAGCGTTCGTGAACGCGACCACAACCCTCGAAGCGGCGACCGAGCTCGGCCTCGTCGTCGACCTGGTCGACGCCGACGTGTACGCACGTACGGTCGAGCGGTTCCGCGCGAACGCAATCGCGCTGCCGACGTTCGCGCAACTCGCCGATCCCTCACGGGTGCCGGCGGGCATCCACGCCTCGCTCGCCGCGATCGACCCGAGCGAGCCGCACCCGAGCAACCTGTGGCGGGTGCATTGGTACAACCGCCTCGACGGATCCGGGCCGACCGCGGTGCCCGATCACGTCGAGCTGCCATCCGCGTTGACGGGCGTCGAGGCGCGCATCGTCCTCGTGTTCGGCAACCGCTTCCCGATGATCACCGCGCACAAGGTGCTCGCCGCCTACGCGTGCCTCGTGCCCCGCATCGTCACCGGTCAGTTCGATCCCACGGTGCATCGTGCCGTGTGGCCTTCCACGGGGAACTACGCGCGCGGTGGCGTCGCGATCTCGCGCATCATGGGCTGTCGAGGCGTCGCGGTGCTGCCCGCGGGCATGAGCCAGGAGCGCTTCGATTGGCTCGACCGGTGGATCGGT
>JANMVY010000294.1:0-2151 GCA_031393535.1 Actinomycetes bacterium
TACGAACCGGCCGGATCGATCCACACGCTCCAGTGTGTCGAGGACAACACCCACGTCTGGTTCCACATGTACGGCGTGAACCTCAACCTCCGCGACGACGGCTCGATCGAATCGGTCACGGACGGAGCCAGCGCGCTCCGCGGCTACCTCGCGATGTGCGAAGCGCAAAGCCTCGGCGCGCCACCGGTCATCATCGGGTGAAGTGCCCCGCCCGACCGCACCCGGCGCAAGCCGATGCATGCGTCAGAAGATGCGGCCGACCGGTGGCTCGTCGCCGCAGAGGCACTCGACCAGGTTGTCGTCGGGGTCGCGCGCATACAGGCTCACGCCGTTCGCCGTACCCCCCGTTCGCCGTACCCCCCGTTCGCCGTGGGCAACGCAATGTGGTCGAAGCCCGCGACGGTCACGGCGTGGGCAGGCCGAAGCCGTAGAGGTCGCGGCAGTTGTCCGCGGTGATCTTGCGGCAGTCGGCTGGCGACAACGCACCGAACGACGCGGCGATCGACGCGCGCGACTCCGGGAACGTGCTGTCGGCGTGCGGGAAGTCGCTCGCCCACATGAAGTTGTCGGCGCCGAGCATGTCGATGAACGTCGCACCGTCGTCCTCTTCCTCGAAGGTGACGTACACCTGACGTCGGAAGATCTCGCTCGGCATGACGCGCAACTGGTAATCCTTCGCGACACCGGGGCGCTTCAACGTCGACGCGTCCATGCGGTGCACGAAGTAGGGCAGCCATCCGAGGCCGGCCTCGGCCATGACAAGCCGCATACCGGGATGACGTTCGAGCGCACCCGAGAAGATCATCGTGGCCAACGGCTCGCACAGCTGCATGGCCACCACCGCGGAGAACGCGAGGTGCGCCCAGCTGTCCTGTTTGATCGGGATGGTGCTCACACCGCCACCGATGTGGAAGCTGATCGGCAGGCCCGTGTCGGCCGAGGTGGCCCACACGCGGTCCCATTCGGGATCGCCGCACGCGAACTCGAAGCAGTACATGAGCGCGCCGCGGTGACCGGCCGCTGCCACCCGTTCGAGTTCGGCCGCGGCAGCCTTCGGCGAATGGGTGGGCAACACCGGCAACACGGCGAGGCGACGCGGGTCGTGCGCGTTGAACTCGGAGGCGAAATCGTTCCACGCGCGCCAGCACGCGGCTTTCAGATCTTGGTCGACGATGGGCAGCCCGAGCACCGACGGCCCGTAGATCACCGATGCGAACAACCCGTCGCGATCCATGTCGACGAGACGCTTGTCGGGTTGCGAGGGGCGTAACCCGTCGTGGGCGAGGCCCGCGCGACCGAGCGCGCTGTGTGCGCCGCTGGTGGGCACGCCGCTGACGCCGAGGACGTGATCGTCGACCATCCAGCGCGCGACGCCCCCGCTCTGCACCACACGGGGCCCGCGGTCACGATCGCCGGCCGCGAGTCGTGACGTCCACAGGTCGGGGGGCAGCGCCCACATGTCGAGGTGGTCGTCGCACGAGTACAACGGCCAGTCGACCGAGGCCCCCGACAGCGCAGGATGCTCATCGATGGTGTTCACCGCGCCACCCTAGTGATCGCGTTCGTCGCGCAAGCCGAAACGTTTGCTATAGAACGAGAGCGCGGCGCGGCGCTCGGCGAGGTCGAGACCGAAGTCCTCGAGGTGGTATTCGACGTTGCCCCACTTGCCCCGTGGATGCTCGACCATGAACGCGTGCATGGCGGCGCGCGTCACGTCGGTGAATGGCTGACCGGCGAGCGTGTAAATGCGTTCGACCATCGCGACGTCGTCGGCCATGAAGTCGTCGAAGGTGACGTCGATGGTCTGGGCGGTCGGCAGAAGCTGGTGATCGTCGACCGCGGCGCGCAGGAAATCCTCGACGATCTGGGCCCAATACCCACCGATGCGCACCGGGTCGACCTTCTCCTGGGACATGCGCGCGGTGTAGCTGATCATGGTCGCGAGCGACGCGGTCACCGACACCGGATCGCGGTGGGTCACCACGAACGTCGCGTCGGGAAACGCGGTGACCAGCGGCCCGAACAGCTCGAGGTGCTGGGGCGACTTCAGCACCCAGCGCGCCGGCCCGCGCTGGTGCTGGAGCACTTGCAGCACCTTCTTCATCCACAGGTAGTACGGCGTCTGATCGTTGGCTTTGTACCACGCACGCC
>JANMVY010000346.1:0-5122 GCA_031393535.1 Actinomycetes bacterium
GCGGACCCGCGATCCCGACCAGGAGTTTGCATTCGAGCGGGTCGTCGAGGTTCATGACGACTCCGCCATCGCCATGGCCAGCATCAGCTGCGCTCTAGCCTCATCGAGTTTCTGTTCGAGCTTCTCGACCCTCTCAACCGCTAACAGCACCCGGCCCTCACGCCGCGCCAAGCGTTCCGCCCGCGACGCTTTGGCTGTCGGGAAGGCCGCGTCGGTGCATCGATCACATCGGCAGACCCAGTTGTAATAGGTCGATCTGCGGCCGTGACGGTCATCCTCAGGTGCCAACCGACCGGCGCGTCGAAGCCTCGCCTCCTTGCAGAAAGCTGTCCAGGCACCCCTACAGGGAACGCACCGGCATTTCAGATTCGAGTAGCCGTTCACGGTTCCGTGTCGAGGGTCGTCCGCCTCGAGGTTCATCAGAACCCGCCGAGCTCGACGGCGCATTTCACCGTGAACGACGTGGCACCGGGCGTGACAGTCACACCAGGCACCACCTCCCCGGCCTCGTCGAACGCGACACCCAGCGCGACCGTCACAGCTTTCTTCGCCGCGACCCGGTCGATTTCGACTTTGCGGCGCAGCAGTTCGGGGCGTTCGCGTTCCGCCCATTCGAGGAACGACTCGTCGAAATCCCACTCGGCCTGCCCTGCCCGTGAGATGAGGTCACCGGCGGGGAACCGCAACGTTTTCGCGTCCGGGTCATCGACCAGGCGGGCGGCGTGGAACCCGGCGAGCGCCTGCTCGAGCTCGTCGGTCCGGTACCGGTGCGCCTGTTCTTTCAACCAGTCGTCGATGCGTGCTTTCTCGGCGTCGGCGACGGTGCGAGCATCCTCCATGCGGCGGCGGCGGCGTGCTAGGCGGCGTATCAGGATCGGCGCCCAATAATCGGTCACCTCGTCCGGCAAACGCGCTTCCGGCGGCAAATCTCCTTCCGGTTCGGCACTCAACTCCGCGTCGAGGTCGTCGAACAACTCATCTAACATCTGTCCCCCATATCGTTTCGGTTGTTGTGTTCAGGCGGGCTGCGATGAGTTCGGCCCGGTACCCGGTGACGAGTTGCCCGCCGCGCCAACGGTGAACGGTTCGCCTGGACACCCCGCACCGGCGTCGGCGATGCGTTGTTGGTAGACGTGGCGGTCCATGCACGTCCGCGAACAGAACCGGTACCTCGTCGGTTCGGCGCACCATTCGCACGGGGACTCTTTGCGCCCCGGTTTGCCTTCGACCCAAAACACTTTCCCGGCGGTGATCCCCACCGGCGGGGTGCTGATGTCCGCGGCGCATTCGGTCAGGACCGGGCACCGCAAACACCGCAACCGGGTTTTCTCGACGTTCGCCATGGTGTGCAAATGGGGGTACAACCAGATCGACCCGTGGCCGCCTTCGCCTTTGCACGCGGCTTGGTCGCGCCAATCCGGGTCGACGGTGGTCCGGTCGACGAGCGGGTTACCGCGCCCCGGCGGCGGGGGTGCCACGACACGAGGCGCCCAGAACGGGGACAGGGTTTCGGTCACGACGCCGCCTCGTAGGTGTGTGCGCGTCGGCCGCGCGACGTGAGTGCTTCGCCCGCGGGGACGATGAGCCCCAGGCGTCGGGCGCGCACGACAGCGGTTTCGATCGTGCCGTGCCCCCACCGATCCGATTCCAGGGTGAGCTGGTGCGCGATCTGCTCACCCGTCAACGGGCACGGTGACGTGCGGACACACTCAGCGATGGCGTGTTCGATCGCGCCGTCCGCGCACGCAACAACGGCGGCGGCTTCGATCGACGTGACCGGCGAATCGTGCCGGGCGCGTGGTGTCGCGATGAGAACCAGTTGCTCGTTCATCGAACGGTCGCCTTAGCAAGCGCAACCGCTGCTGCGTGTCCCGCGATAGCTGCGTTTTCCGTGCTGTACCGCCACTGTTCTTCGTCGAGCGGGCCACCGAAAATCATGGTCTCGAAGATGAGCGGCGGCCCGTCGCCGTATTGGTGGTCGATGCCGAGCCACACGGTCGACACGGTGATGTCGTCGAACGTGTCAAGCGCGACGGTGCGACAGTCGGCGCTCATCAGCGCGATGTATTCCCGGTCCGTGATGCGTTCCCCGGTACGGTCGTAGTAGCTCACGCGACGTCGTCCTCGTCGGCTATGAGCGCATCCACGAGACGCGCCCACTCCGGATCATCGACCGGTGGGCCCGCGCACTCCGGGCACACCCCGAACTCGAGCTCGTTCGCACCGAACCAGTACCCGCACGTAGTGCATTTCTCCGGGTCGTCGCCGCCGGCGCTGTGGAGCCACCAACCGAACAGCGCGGCGACCGCGAGCCCGCCCGTGATCCACCCGACTAACAACGCGAGCACAACCTTCGCGGCGGTCATTGATCGTCGTCCGTTGTTGGCATCCACCACACCGCGGCGACGATGAGGGCCAGGCCGATGATGAGCGCGGCGGCACCGATGAAACGGATCATCAGGTCGGTCACGACGCCACCGCGATCATCCTGTCCAGGAGGTCAGCCGCCGAGTCCTGCAGCTCGGTCACTGTGTCCGCGAGCGCATCCCCAGCGGCAGCCCAAGCGGCAGCCCAAGCGGCAGCCCGAGCGGCATCCCAAGCGGCAGCCCCAGCGGCAGCCCGAGCGGCATCCCAAGCGGCGCTCGCTGATGCTCGCGCCTCCGAGATCGTCGGCATCGCCGCCTCGCACAACTCGACCGACGACAACTCAGGCAACGCCGCGAGCGCGTCAGCGTCAGCGTCCAAGCCCGCCTTGCGGAGCCACGCCACCGTGAACGTGCGGACCGCCCAATCAGCGGCCATGAACGCACGCGCGTCCTGCACCTCCGGTGTCGACCGGGTGCCGACGAGCCGCGCCACAAACGGTTTCAGAATCCGGTTCCGGTCCGTCTCGTTGAGTGAGTCGTTCCACGATCGGCCGAATGCGGCGAGGACCGGGCACACACACGCAGGGTGATCGGACCACGGTTCGCCGGCGATCCACGCGGTCGCTTCGAGCAGGCACATACCTGCTTCGAAGTCGGCGTGCATCCCATGTTGAAGTGTGATGACTTCGATGAGGTTGAGTCGTTCGTCGATGATGGTCACCGGTTCGCCCCTTCGGTTTCGTGGTTGAGTTGGTTGGCGAACGCGACCGCTGTCTGATACGCGGTGTCGTACACGGCGCGTAACGTTTCGCATTCGGCGGCGTATGCGGCGATGAGCCCGAGGTCGTTCCCGGCGCCGAACTGGCACACCGCGGCACCGAGGAACGCGAGGCGGGTCTGCCACGCTTTCCACGCCGTGTCCGTCACCGCGTAGAGGACGATCAGGTCGTCGCGGTGTTGTGCGGCGGTGACAGCGTCGATGGTTTCGTTGCGGGCTTGGATGACCCGGTCGTGTTGGCGGCGCATCACATCGACGAGGGTTTCGTCGTTGGTGGACATCCACCGTGATGCGAGGTGGCCGAGCGCGACCAACTCGGCTTCGTAGACGTTCACCGGCGCCCCCGCCGGATCGGCAGCTGGTCGATGCGGGCGGTGAGCCGGTCGACGTGGCCTTGCACAACCAACCCCGTCAACGTGTCCACCGGTGCGGCGCGCAACACCTTGTCCGCGAACACGCTCATGGCGTCCTGCTCGCAGTCGTGGTCGCGGGTCAACGACACTTTGTGGCGTCGCGTCGCACCGGTACCGACGAACGCGACGACCCGGAACACGCGGGCGGCGTCGTCATCGAACCGGTCAGTGGGCGCGGATTCGAGCGCGAGATGGATCGGCTCACGTTGCACGGTCATGCGGGTTCCCCCTGGGTTGGTCATGCGTTGGTGCGTCTCACGGAGTGAGGTTCGGAACTCGGCGTAGGACACGGCGGTCACGCGGCACCGTCGACCGGGATCAGTTCCGGGTACCACTGGCGGAGCGATTCGTCAGAGATGCCGATGCCGGTTTCGGTGTGGAGGTCGCGGGCGATGGCGCGCCACGACTCACCGCGGGTGCGGCGGTTCGTCACCCACGTTTCGAGGGATGCGCCTAGTTTCAACTCGGCGAGCTGCTGGGTAGGAGTCATGGGTTGGACCTAACCACGTTCCAGAATTTCTGTCAACCCTTATGGGACATATCCCCAGCGTCTTGACATATCTGTGGGCTCATGCCAATACTCTTGGCATGAGCCTTAGTGAAACCCTCAACCAGGCTCGTCGTGAAGCGAGCCAAGACCCCGCCCGCCTCCAAGGATCTACGCGGCTGTCACGTCAGCGCGCCGCGCGCACGCGGTCGCGCTCATCGCGTGATTGACGCCACAGACACGGCGGGCATACCGTCAACCAACAACACAGGGGGAAGCTATGGAAGCTACCGGGGTGCTCGTCGGCGCAGTGCTGCTCTGCGGGATCATCGGCGCGGCGATCGGATCACCGAAAGGGATCGGCGGGGCTGGGCTGCTACTCGGCCTCCTGTTCGGCCCGCTCGGAGTCCTCATCGTCGCAGTACTGAAACCGGGGAAGTTGTCGCAGATCACAGTACGCCCGGCCGGGGCGGGGTGGCACCCGGACCCGTTGGGGAAGTTCGACGGCCGCTATTTCGATGGGTCGCGGTGGACGCAGCACGTTGGTCGCGTCGGTGCGGACGGGACACGCGCCCAGTTCGAGGACGTGGACTGAAAACGCAGAAAGCCGCGCCGCCCCCGAAAGGGCGACGCGGCCAAACAGTCAACGTCTACTTGAGAGTCACGGGCAGACAGCGACCGCGCAGATCCGCACGAACGTCTCCGCGCCGACCGTGACCTTCCCCCAGATCCAGTACTCGCCGCCGGGTGCGACGGCCAGCGTCGCACCAGCACCGGCACCGCCGACGGTGGGTGTCAAAGCGGTGATCTCCCCCGTCGTCGACACCCACGATGTCCGCCACGAACCCGCGATGAACGCACCCGGCGTGTTCACACCCTTCGCCGATATCGCGAAGTACGGGGTAGCGGCGGTCGGGTCCGGGGTGACCCTTAGGGTGACGTCGAGGGATTCGGCGGCTTCGTCGTGGATGGTGTGCGTTTCGATCATGTGGTGCTCGATTCGGGGTCGGCGCGCCGGTCGGTGTCGGTGACGGTTACCCGTTGGGTTGTGCCGGTTGGGTCGAGGCGGGGGTGGGTG
>JANMVY010000409.1:0-1954 GCA_031393535.1 Actinomycetes bacterium
GTGAGGTCGCTCGCGATCATCGACCACGACGTGGCGTGGCCCTGGCCGTGAGGTGACGAGCCGGTGCGCACGGTGGCCGAACCGTCGGCGTGCACCTCGATGGCACCGAACTCGCCGCCGCTCATGGGGTTGGTGATCTCGACGTAGGTCGCGATGCCGATGCCCATCAAGACCCGATCGTTCGCGGCGCGTCGCTGCGACTGCTCGGTGCGCAGACCGGCGTACCCGGCCGCCTCGAGCGCGGTGTCCATGGCCGACTCGTACGCGCCGACGTCGTAGTTCGCGCCGGTGGGGGTCGTGTAGGGGAACTGCTCGGGTTGGATGAAGTTGCGCCGACGAACCTCGATGGCGTCGAGGCCGGCTTCGGTTGCGAAGAGCTCGACCATCCGTTCGATGGCAGCCGCGGCTTCGGGTCGGCCGGCCCCGCGGAACGCGCCGACCGGGGTGGTGTTCGTGAGCACGGACTGTGACGAGTATTCGACGTTCTCGATGAAGTAGCACCCCGTAGCCATGGTGCGCGTCATCATCGGCATCAGCGCGCCGTAGTTCGACGGGTAGCCACCACAGTCCTGCACGACGTGCAGCTTGTACGCGAGCAGCCGGCCGTCGCGAGTGCCGCCGAGTGTCGCGAACTGGACTTGTCCACGACCGTGCGCGAACGCCACCATGTGCTCGGTGCGGGTCTCGACCCAACGCATCGGTCGACCGAACCTGATCGCGAGCCAGCCGGTCATGATCTCTTCCGGATAGGTGCCCGACTTGCCGCCGAAGGCACCCCCGACGTCGGGCACGATCACGCGCACCTGTTCCGTGGTGAGCCCGAGCCGTGCGGCGATGCCGGCCCGCGCGTTGTGTGCGCCTTGCGAGCACGCCCACTGCGTGAGTCGTTCGCCGTCCCACACTGCGGCGCACGCGCGCGTTTCGATGGGAGCGACGGCCATCTTGGTGTTCTCGAGGCGAGCGGTGACAGTGATCTCGCACGCGTCGAAGAATGCCGCATCGTCCGGTGACGCCATCTCGTGGACCACGTTGCTACCCGCGTCGGGGAACAGGAGCGTGTCGTTCGCCGCCGCGTGCTCGAAGTCGACGACGGCTTCGAGAGGCTCGTAGTCGACGAGCACGAGCTCGGCCGCGTCGGCCCCTTGGGCGCGAGTTTCCGACACGATGACGGCGATCGGCTCGCCCACGAAGCGCACCCGATCGGTCGCGAGAAACGGTCGCGCCATGGCCGCGTTCATGAACGGCATGGGCGGCGGCGCCGGTGCCAGGTCGGTGAGATCAGCGGCAGTGAGCACCGCGACGACGCCAGGGGCACGCCGGGCGCCGTCGACGTCGATCGCGTCGAGTCGTGCATGGGCCATGGTCGACCGCACGTAGGTGATGTGTGCGGCACCCGGAAGGTCGAGGTCACCGATGTAGCTGCCGCCGACCGTGAGGAACTTGGGGTCTTCGACTCGGATGACCCGAGTACCGAGGATGCTGCCGCGTGTCTCGCTCATGCGGCGGACGATAGACGTTCGCCCCTTCGTCACACGATTTCGGATCCATGGTCGGCACGAATCGGTGCAAGGCGCGTGAGCTACGGTGAGACCGTGGGCGAAGGGGAGACCAGAAGCATGACGTCGGCGCGGGTCCGAGCTCAGGTGACGCACCCGGTGATCGATGCCGATGGGCACTTCGTCGAGTTGGCACCGCTCCTGCACGACGAGATCCTCGGTCACCTCGAAGACCTCGGCGGTGCGGCCCTACGTGCGCGCTATCTCGCGAACCCGCTCAAACCCACCGACACGTCGACGATATTGTCCACGCGCACCCTGGCGGGGGCCCGTGAGTCCTGGTCGTCGATGCCGTCGTGGTGGGGTTGGCCATCCGAGAACGTGGTCGACCGCGCGACCTCGCACCTCCCCGGCCTGCTCTACGAGCGGCTCGACGATTTCGGCATCGACTTCACGAT
>JANMVY010000576.1:0-1531 GCA_031393535.1 Actinomycetes bacterium
GACCGGTGCTCGCCTAGGGCGCCGTCGGGGCGCTGCTCGCATCGAGTGTCATCGACGCGCTGTTCATGCAGTAGCGGGCGCCCGTGGGACGTGGGCCGTCGGGGAAGACGTGGCCGAGGTGCGCGCCGCAGGTGCCGCACAACGCCTCGGTGCGCACCATGCCGTGGCTCGAGTCGGTGCGTTCTTCGACCGAGCCCGCCGCGACCGGTTGCCAAAAGCTCGGCCACCCCGTGCCCGAGTCGAACTTGGTGTCGCTCGTGAACAGAGCCTCGCCGCAGACGACACATCGGTACGTGCCGTCGTCGTGGCAGTCCCAGTAGCGCCCGGTGAACGCACCCTCGGTGCCGGCGTTCTGCGTGCAGTGGAACTGCGCCGGTTCGAGCCGTTCGCGGAGCTCGGTCGCGTCGAACGACTTCTTCGGGTTGCCGGCTGTGGTCATAGGGGTCTCCTCCGCTCGTTGGCGAGCGTAGGTCGCCGGCCCGTCGCCAGTCTCGCGCCATCTATCGTGCGCGCATGAGCGATGTGCCACACAGCGTGTTCCGGTCCGATGCCATGGCGGGCAAGGTCGTGTTCGTCACCGGCGGCGCCACGGGTATCGGCAAGGAGACCGCGCGCGTGTTCGGCCGTCACGGCGCACGGGTAGCGATCGCGAGCCGCAAGCGCGAGAACCTCGACGCGGCGTGGGCCGAGCTCGCCGGCGAGGGCATCGAGTGTCACGCCGACACGTTTGACGTACGCGACGCCGGCGCGGTCGCTCGTGTCGTGGCCGGGGTGATCGAGCGATTCGGCCGCCTGGACGTGGTGGTCAACAACGCGGCGGGTAACTTTCCCGCGCCGATGAGCAAGATCTCGCCGAACGGATTCAAGTCGATGGTCGACATCGACCTGCTCGGCACGTACAACGTGTCGCGCGCCGCGTTCGACGCTTGGCTCGGCGAACACGGCGGCAACATCGTGAACATCTCGGCGCCGTTCGAAGGCAAGGGTGCGTCGATGCAGGCGCACGTGGCGGCCGCGAAGGCGGGCGTCGATTCGCTCACGCGTACGTGCGCCGTCGAATGGGGGCCCTACGGCGTGCGCGTGAATGCAGTCGCGCCTGGTTCCACTGCCAACACCGAGGGCATGGCGCGGTTCTCGAGCGTGGTGCGCGGTGGTGACTCCACACCGACGAACCCGCTGTCGATGATGGGCCACGGCCAGGACATCGCGTACATGGTGCTGTTCTTGTGCTCCGAGTCGGCCCGTTTCGTGTCGGGTCAGGTCATCGCCGTCGACGGTGCGGGCTCGGTCGACCAGCTGAAGCTCGGCCCTCGCACCTGACGGCCTGGTTGGCGCCACCCGCCCCGCCCGCTCGGTTCGTGTGGCAACGAATTCGAACCCCGATACCGAAGATGCTTGCATCGAACAGTCGTTCGCAATTACAGTGGTGTCGTTCCCCAGCGGTCACTGTCACACCCCCTTCGTAGGGTTGACCCCACAGACCAAGCACACGGAAGGAAACCATCGTGGATCGTGAGAAGGCGCTCGAGAT
>JANMVY010000441.1:0-2666 GCA_031393535.1 Actinomycetes bacterium
TTCATGTCGATTCTGAGCGTCTTGCCGGGGCGGCCGTCGGACTCACTGATGGTGAACCCCGCGATGTAGCCCTCCTTCTCGAGGAGCTTCGCGAGGGATTCTTTGAGGTTGGATGAGGGCATCGACACGTCGTCGTGCATCGCCGTATTGGCGTTGCGAATACGCGTCAGCATGTCCGCGATCGGATCGGTCATCGTCATGGTGCGCGCACCTCCCTACCAGCTGGCCTTGGTCACGCCCGGAATCTCTCCCGCATGTACCAGCTCACGCAGGCACACTCGGCAGAGTCCGAACTTACGAAACACGGCGCGGGGCCGCCCGCAGCGACGACACCGCGTGTAGCCGCGGACTTTGAACTTTGGCGTTTTCGCCTGCTTGTTCTTCAGCGCTGTCTTGGCCATTACTGCTGCCCCTCACGTCGGAACGGGAAGCCGAACGCGTCGAGCAGAGCCTTGCCGTGCGCGTCGGTCTTTGCGGATGTGACAATGGTGATGTCCATGCCGCGGGTGGCGTCGATCTTGTCGTACTCGATCTCGGGGAAGATCGTCTGTTCGGCGACGCCGAATGTGTAGTTACCGCGTCCGTCGAACGCCCTCGGGGGAAGGCCACGGAAGTCGCGGATACGAGGAACCGCGAGCGAGATCAATCGATCGAGGAATTCGTACATCGTGGTGCCGCGCAGGGTGACCTTGCACCCGATCGCGTTGCCCTCACGGAGCTTGAAGCCGGCGATCGACTTCTTGGCCCGGGTGACGACAGGCTTTTGGCCCGCGATCGTGGTGAGGTCCCGCACGGCGTTGTCGAGCAGGCTCGGCTGCTGCACTGCCGCACCGACGCCCATGCTGATGACGATCTTCTCGATCTTCGGCACCTGCATGATGTTGCCGAGCTCGAGAGTGTCCTTCAGCTGGCCGCGCAACGTGGTCTCGTACAGCGCCCGGAGACGCGGGGCGGTCGGGGTCGAAGTGCCCATCAGAGCTCAGCCCCCGTGCGCTTGCAGATGCGGACCTTCGTACCGTCGGCATCGATTCGATACCCGACGCGCGTCGGCTTGCCGTCCTGCGGGCTGATCACCGCGACGTTGGCCACGGGGATCGGCATGTCGATGTTGAGCAACCCGCCGTCCATCGTGGCCCGCGTGCGCTTTTGATGCTTGCGAGCGGTGTTCACGCCCTCGACGACGACCTTGGCCTTGGCCGGCAGCGCGCTCACCACGATGCCCTCCTTGCCGCGGTCCTTGCCGGTGAGCACGCGCACGCGGTCACCCTTCTTGATTCTCATCTCAGAGCACCTCCGGCGCGAGAGACACGATGCGCATGAACCGCTTGTCGCGGAGCTCGCGACCCACCGGGCCGAAGATGCGCGTGCCGCGCGGGGACTGGTCGTCCTTGATGAGCACCGCTGCGTTCTCGTCGAAGCGGATGTAGCTGCCGTCAGGCCGCCGCTTTTCCTTCTTGGTGCGTACGACGACGCACTTGACGACATCACCCTTCTTGACTGCGGCGCCCGGGATGGCGTCCTTGACAGTGGCGACGAAGATGTCGCCGATGGATGCGTAGCGGCGGCGCGTGCCACCGAGCACCTTGATGCAGAGAACTTCGCGCGCCCCCGAATTATCGGCGACGCGAAGGCGGGACTCCTGTTGGATCATGGCTACTTCGCCCTCTCGATCACTTCGAGGAGGCGCCAGCGCTTCAGCTTCGACAGCGGGCGGGTCTCCTGCACCCGGACGCGGTCGCCGACCTGCAAGTCGTTCCTCTCGTCGTGCACGTACAACTTCGTCGTGCGCTGCATGGTCTTCGCATACCGACGGTGCCGCACACGGTCGGTGGTTGCGATGACCGCGGTCTTGTCCATGCTGGTGGACACGACGAGCCCCTCGCGAACCTTGCGGTCGTTCGCGCGTGGCGTCGACGTGATGTCGGTGCTCATCGGTTGCTCCCCTCAGCGAGGGCCTCGGCTGCGGCGATCTCGCGAGCGCGGATCTCGGTCAGCGCGCGCGCGACGTCGCGCTTGGTCTTCTTGATCGCAGTGTGGTTCTCGAGCTGACCGACCGCGCGCTGGAAGCGCAGTTTGAAGAGCGCTCCCTTCGCCTCGTCGAGGTGCTCACGCACCTCGTCGTCGGACGAGTTGGCCAGATCGCGGGCTTTCGCATTCGACATGGTCAGAACCCTTCCTCGCGAGCGATGAACTTGGCCTTGATCGGCAGCTTCTGGATGGCCCGCTCGATGGCGGCGCGTGCGACGACCGGATCGCTGTACGACAGTTCGAACAGCACCCGTCCGGGGCGAACCACAGCCACCCACTTCTCAGGATTGCCCTTACCCGAGCCCATGCGGGTCTCGGCCGGCTTCTGCGTGACCGGCTTGTCGGGAAACACGTTGATCCAGACCTTGCCGCCGCGGCGGATGTGGCGGGTCATCGCGATTCTGGCCGCCTCGATCTGTCGCGCAGTCAGCCAGCCCGGTTCAGTGGCTTGAATGCCGTAGTCGCCGAACGTGACGTTCGTGCCACCCTTGGCGATCCCCTTCATCCGGCCACGCTGATGCTTGCGGTGTGCGACCTTCCGTGGCATCAACATCAGTCGTCACCCATTCGGAAGTGAGGCGTCTCGTGGTGATCGCGCGTCGAACGCTCGATCTCCTCTTCCTCGGCGAGAAGCTTCT
>JANMVY010000469.1:0-1522 GCA_031393535.1 Actinomycetes bacterium
GGCACGCTGTTCGCGCCGGGGTTCACGCTTGAGGGTGCGTCGGCCTATGCCATCGCCACAGACCGGTACATCCGCGATACCGGCGATGACCAGGTCGTCGAGGAAGCCGTGCTGGCCGACACGCTCTACCTGTCATCCGATGAAATCGCCGGGCGGCGCGACGAACACTTTCCGCTTTATCGCTCCGACGTCACTCTGGGCGGGGCCCCTTCCACGGCGTTTTCGCTTCACGCCAATGCCGCCGTCGCGTACGCGCTCGAGTGTCTCAAACGGACGCTGGACGAGAGCGAAGCCAAAAAGCTGGAAGATCCCGACGCGGTCCGTGCAGCGCTGCGCCGGCATTTCGCTGTCGGCGACGGCAGCAAATCAGTCTTCGCGTCGTCGGTGCGTCCGGGCGCGACGATCGTACACGAAGACGATCCGTCCGCGTCCAGCCTTTGGCTGCCGCTGCTCGAAGCCGTTGAGCGAACGGATTCCGTCTTTCGTCGCACGGCCAAGACGGCAGCGACCGATTCGCCGCTGCTCGAAGCCCGGGTGGCCCGCCTGATGGCACCCGATGCGGCCGACGTCCTGGAGTGGCTTCGCCGCGCACCGCTGGATGGCGGGGTGGCTGCGGAGTTCGTCGATGCAGAGGGGGCCGCTACGGCCGGCGGCGCGGACGCAGCGCTCGCAGGTCTGCTTGCCTCGACCGCATGGTTTGTTGTGCACGCACATGGGGTGCGACCATAGTGCCCGTCGTCTTGTAGGACCCTGCTGGCCCGGGTAACTTCCCTTATGGTTGCGGGAATAGCTCAGTTGGTAGAGCACAACCTTGCCAAGGTTGGGGTCGCGGGTTCGAGTCCCGTTTCCCGCTCTCAAGAGGAGAGCGCGTAGCTGGCATCAGCCGCGTCGGTTTGCTGTGCACGGCATGCCCGCCCGTCGTCGCGCCATCCACCGCCGGGGTGGCGAAACTGGTTAGACGCGAGGGACTTAAAATCCCTTGGGGGAAACCCCATCCGAGTTCGACTCTCGGCCCCGGCATTGACCGTCCGCACCTCTGGCCCGATGACCGACGCCTTAGCTCTCACCGCCGAACTTGTCGCGATTCCCTCCGTCACCAAAGACGAAGGGAAGGTCGTGGATTTCGTCGCACGCTGGCTCGTCGGACGCGGCTGGAGTGTCACCGTCCAGGAAGTCACGCCGGGCCGCGGAAACGTCTGGGCCACGCGAAAGGGCGGCGGCGTCACATTGAGCACACACCTCGACACCGTTCCGCCCTTTTTCCCGCCTCGCACGGAAGGCGACCGCCTCTACGGCCGTGGGACCTGCGACGCCAAGGGAATCGCCGCGGCGATGATGATCGCGGCAGACCGATTGGTGGCTGAGGGCGAGGAACGGGTCGACCTGCTCTTTGTCGTCGGCGAAGAGCGTGGTTCCGACGGTGCGCGTCTCGCCAATGAGCTGCCGGCCACGAGCCGGTTTCTGATCAACGGCGAACCCACCGAAAGCACGCTTGCCTCGGGGTGCAAGGGCGCGTTGCGGG
>JANMVY010000493.1:0-4359 GCA_031393535.1 Actinomycetes bacterium
TGTTCAGCCCGAGTGCGACGCCGGAGCCCGAGCCCGAGCCCGAGCCCGAGCCCGAGCCGGTCGTCATCGCCGAGGACCGGTTAGGTGCGGCGCAGGCCGACGACGCCACGCATTTCGCGAGGCGCGATCGATCACTCGAACCCGTGCAGGTCCAGATCGTGCGCAAGGTGAAGCGGTTGCTGGCCGACGAGCAGAATGACGTGCTCGACCTCGTGCGCCGCTGCGCTGGCCATGTTGCGCACGACGACATCGTGCCGCCGGCGGCCGATCACGAGGGTCGGTACATGGCCGCCATCGGCGGTGAGTTGCTCGCCGCGGTAGGTGCCGGCGCTGCGTTCTTCGGCGAGGGACCCGGCGCTGACGGCGCCGATCTCGCATCGCTCGATGCGTGCGTGGCCGACGAGCTCGTCGCCCCGCTGCGGTCCTTGCTCGAACGCGCAGTCACCGGCGACCTGGGCGAGGACGAGATTCTCGAAAGCGTGCGCGCCGCATACCGCGAGGTGAGGAGCCGGCGGGTCGACGACGCGGCCCGCGCCGTTGCGTTCGCCGCGTTCAACACGGGCATCGAAGCCGCCCACCCTGGTTGGCTCGTCCGGTGGGCGGTCGACCCGGTGCTCGGGTGTAGCCCCGACTGCGACGACAACGCACTCGAGGGTCCGGTCGAGGTGGGAACACCATTCCCCACGGGGGCGCCGCGACCGCCGGGGCACCACAGCTGTGGCTGCATGCTCGTACCCGTGCCCCGGTAGCATCCGGCGCATGGCTTCTCCCACCGACGCGCGCCGACGCGGCAGGTTAGGCGGTCGTGGGCGAACCATCGGCCTCGTGGTCGTCATCGTTCTCGTGGTCCTCGCTCTGTCGCTGAAGGGCATGGCGGGCTTTTACACCGACTTCTTGTGGTTCCGATCGCTGGGGCTCACGTCGGTGTGGCGCAAAGTGCTCGGGGCGCGCATCGTTCTCGCTCTGATCTTCATCAGCGTGTTTTTCGTCTTGTGCTGGATCAATCTCCTGGTCGCCGACCGCATTGCGCCGCACCGGCGTCCGCCTGGTCCCGAGGAGGACCTGCTCGAAGCGTGGCATTCCTTCGTCGATCGACGCGGGCGTCTCGTACGCGTTGCCGTCGCCGGCCTGCTTTCGCTCATTGCCGGCGCGGGTGTGTCGAGCCAATGGAACGAATGGTTGCTGTTCACCCACTCGGTGAGCTTCGGCGAGGTCGATCCGCTCTATCACAAGGACATCGGGTTCTACGTCTTCCGGTTGCCGTTCCTCACGTTCCTCACCAGTTGGCTGTTCTTCTCGTTCGTCATGATTCTGCTCATCACGATCGTGCAGCACTACTTGAACGGTGGTATCCGACTCCAAGTCGAACGCGACTACGTCACGCCGCAGGTCAAGGCGCACGTGAGCCTGCTGCTCGGTGTGCTCGCGTTGGTGAAGGCCGCCGATTACTGGTTGCAGCGCTACGAGCTGGTGTTCTCCGATCGTGGCGTCGTAAACGGGGCCACCTACACCGACGTGAACGTGCAGCGACCCGCCATCTATTTGCTGTTGATGATCTCGCTGTTGTCGGTGGGTCTGCTCGTCACGAATATCTTCCGCCGCGGGTGGCAGCTGCCGGCGGTCACGGTCGGGTTGTGGGCGTTCTGCGCGATCGTCGCCGGCAGCATCTACCCGGCGTTCGTGCAACGTTTCCGGGTCGAGCCCGCGCAGTCGACGAAGGAGCGGGTGTACGTCGAACGCAACATCGCAGCGACGCGTATCGCATACGGGCTCGACAGCGTCGAGGAGCGCTCGCTCGCCTACGACACGGAACCCACTATCGAACAGGTCCGCGCCAGCGCCGACAACCTTGCGAACGCTCGGCTCGTCACCCCCATTCGCGTCACCTCGACCTTGACGGCGTTGCAGGGCGTGAAGGACTTCTACAAGTTCGGCGTGCCCGACCTCGACCGCTACAAGATCAACGGGCAACAGACCCAGGTCGTCATCGGAGTCCGCGAGCTCAACGAGGACAACAGCCAGAGTTGGGAGAACGCGCACCTCGCCTTCACCCATGGCGACGGCGTCGTGCTCGCCCCGGCTGACAGCGTCGACAAGGGCCTCCCCGATTTCTTGGTGAGGAACCTGCCCCCCAAGGTCTCGCCGTCGCTCGCCGTGCGGATCGACCGCTCACAGGTGTACTTCGGTGAGAACCTGACCGGATACGCGATCATCAATACCAAACGCGCCGAGGTCGGTATCGACTCGACAACCGGCGAGACCACCACGTCGAATTTTTCCGACACGAGCAACGGCGAGACCGCTGGTGTCGAAATGGGATCCTTCGTGCGACGCGCCGCATTCGCACTGCGGTTCAGCCGTATCGACCCGCTCATCTCGAGCTTCGTCTCGAGCGATTCGCGCATCATCTTCAAGCGCGATGTGCGCGAACGGGTGAAGGCAATCGCGCCGTTCCTCACGTTCGACTCTGATCCTTACCCGGTGCTGGTCGATGGGCGCATCGTCTACGTCATCGACGGCTACACCACCACGAACCGCTACCCGTACTCGCAACGCATCGGTGCGGTGAAGTCGGGAAACGACCTCGGTGGCCTCAACTATGTGCGCAACTCGGTGAAGGCCGTCGTCGATGCGTACAACGGGTCGGTCACGTTCTACGCGATGCCGGGCAGGGATCCGCTGCTCGAGTCGTATCGCAAGGCCTTCCCGAAACTGTTCGTCGACTTCGAGACGATGCCGCAGACCTTGAAGGAGCATCTGCGCTACCCCACCGATCTGTTCGACGCGCAGACCGTCATGTGGAGCCGCTACCACGTCGCTGACCCGACAGTGCTGCTCGAGAACAGCCAGCGTTGGGACATAGCCCGAGACCCCGGTGATCGGCCGCAGGCGGGCGCCGCCGGCACAAGTGCGTCCGGGTCGACCGGATCGACGACGATCGGGAACACCGGGGCGATGAACCCGTATTACACGCAAGTCCAACTGCCAGCCGAGAACAAGCAGTCGTTCGTGATCACGCGGAGCTTCAGCCCGGCGTCTTCTGACAACAGCAAGCCGGTGCTCACTGGCTTCATGGCCGGGAAGAGCGACCTCGAAGAGTACGGCAAGCTCGTGGTCTACAACATCAACGGCAACCAGGCTCTCGCACCATTGGGGGTCATGAACGGCATTGCGGTTTCGAATCAGGTGTCCCAGCAGATCACCTTGCTCAACACGCGGGGCCAAGGGTCCCAGGTGTTCTTCGGCGATCTCATCGCGGTTCCCGTGGGCAATTCGTTGCTCTACGTGCGCCCCTTGTATCTCCAACCTGAGGACAAGCGAACCGCTGCGGTCATCGACAAGGTCATCGTGTCCGTCGGCGGTCGCGTGGTGATGGCCAACACCTATCGCGAGGCCCTCGACCTTGCCTTCCCGAACACGAACATCGGCGCATTGATCGGCGGTGGAACAGCGCCTGTCGAAGCCGGCGCCACTGGTACGACGCCGCCAACGGCGTCGGGCACCGCGAGCCCGTCGGGCACCGGTGGTTCGCCCGGAGGCACCAACGTCGCACTGACCGCGAACGAACGGTTGGCGATCATCCTCTCGACCGTCAAGCAGAAGCGCGAACTTGCGAACCAGCGCTTCGGCGAGGGCAAGTTCGCCGAGTACGCGCAACTCCAGTCAGACATCGACGCGTTGCTGAACGAGGCGCAGGCGCTGCTCATCGGCTCGCTCGCACCAACACCGCCGACCGCGCCCGCGGGCGCTCCCACGACCGTCGCGTCGGCTCCGAGGGCCACGGGGGCGAGCGGACCCATCACCCCGTCGAGCGTCGCCGGCACCGGGACCACCGGAGCGCGTCTGTCGGGGCCGGTTGGACCGAGTTCGAACTCCGTTGTCACCACTACGACGCGCAGGCTCACTGCGGCCTGAGCGCTCGAGTTCCGCTGGGCGACCGAGGTCGCGTCAGCTGTCGGGTGGGGTAGAGCTGCGTACGGGTTTCCAGCCGCTCGTGCGCCGCGGTCGCATGCGCAGCACAGGTTCGCGCGCATCGACCACGAGGTCGTCGATGCGGCGGTACGGGAGCCCGCCGGCGCTCGGATGCGTGGACGAGTCGACGTGATCGGCCAGATCGAGGTCGTCGAGTGCGGTGAGGTCGATGACCTCGCCGCGGGTCTGCGCGAGCTCGTTGATCTCGGCACGCAGTTCGATCGCGACGCGTGAAAGCTCGGCCGCCAAGCGCGCGGAATGCAGTCGTAGCTCGAGCAAGTCCTGCTGGTCGGGTTGTGACATCGTGTCGCGCAAGTTGGCCTCGAAGCGATCCTCGAGGCGGGTGAGACGGTCGTTGATCTGCTGGGTCTGCATGGCGAGCATCAA
>JANMVY010000506.1:0-2792 GCA_031393535.1 Actinomycetes bacterium
CGGCTTCCCCGACGACAAGTGGCGAGATCTGAAGCACTACTCAGAAACCACCATCCGCCTCGGCGGTGGCCCGCGTTACATGGACGACGCAGGCGTCACCGCGGCGGTGCAGTTCTTCATGGACTCCGCCGCGCTCTACGAGGAGAAGAAGCGGTGCCCGATGGACGACGTGATGACGGTGTGGACCACCGCACAGGTCGAGGGGCGTCCGCTCACCATCGAAGAGGTCGGCTCCGACTGCTTGCTCGTGCTCGACGGCGGCGCCGAGACCACGCGCACGGTCATCGCACGTACAATTCTCACGTTCATCACAAACCCCGCGCAATGGTCGGCGTTGAAGGCCGGCGCGGATCTCGATGTCGCGGTCGAAGAGTTCATTCGCTATGTCACGCCGATCCACAACATGTGCCGCGTGGCCACGCGCGACTACGACATCGGCGGGCAGACCATCCGCAAGGGCCAACAGGTGGTGCTGTTGTACCCGTCGGCCAACCGCGACGAGAACCACTTCGTCGATGGCGACCGTTTCGACATCACCCGCACCCCGAACAACCACATCTCATTCGGGTTCGGCACCCACTTCTGCCTCGGCGCGTCGCTCGCACGCCTCGAGATCAAGACCTTCTTCGAGGAGTTCCGCCGGCGCGTGCGGTCGGCGCGCATTGCACCCGGCACCGCGCCGGTCGACATGGCGAACGCGTTCGTCAACGGGTTGGCCGAAGCACACATCGAGCTCACCTGGGAGTGAGACTCAGCCGATCTGCCCACGGTGCGGACGCGCGGTGGTCAGCGACACCCCACCGTCGGCGATGATCACTTGCCCGGTGACGAAGCGGGTGAGGTCGCTCGCGAGCGCGAGCACCGTGCCGGCGATGTCGGCCGGGTCGCTGATGAAGCCCAGGGGGATGGCGCGCACCGATGCCTCGCGCCGCTCGGCCGAGACCAGCGCGGCCGAGGCCGGTGTCTCGACGAACGACGGGGCCACCGCGTTCACGCGGATGCCATCGGGGGCATGCTCGAGGGCGAGGGTCTGGGTGAGCTGCGCGACCGCGGCTTTTGCCGCTCCGTAGGCCGCGAGGTGAGGCGAGCCCCTCATGCCTTGCAACGAGCAGATGTTCACGATCGCGCCGCCTTCGCCCGTCGCGATGAGCGACGCGATCGCGCACTGGCACGCGAGCAGCGTGCCGGTGACGTTGAGCTCGAGTACGCGTTCGAGATCACCCGCCGTGAGCTCGAGCGTGGGACCGGCGACGACACCGGCCAGACCACCGACGTTGTTGACCCACGTGCGCGGCGCACCCAATCGTTGCAGGACCTCGGCGAGTGCGTCGTCGAGCTCTGCCCTGTGGCGGATGTCGACTCGGATCGCGATGGACTCCGTGGGCAGCGAGCGCGCCACATGCTCGGCAAGCTCGACGTCGATGTCGAGCACTGCGACCTTCGCCCCCACCGCCGCGAAGAGCTCGCTGATGCCACGACCCAGACCTTGCGCGCCTCCGGTGACCACGGCGACGCGCCCGGTCAGGCCGAAGAGATCGGTGGTCATCAGACACCTCGCCAGATCTTGCGAAAATGCGGGAGGAACTCGTTGCCGTGGCGCTCGATCTGCGCGCGCACCTGTGCGGGAGCGAGACCCTTGAGATGTATGCGGATGTTCACCGCGTTGGCATTCGACTCCTGCAGGACAAGGGCGAGTTTCTCCGCGGCCTCGACACCGTCGCGTCCGGAAACCAGTTGATCGGCATCGCCCCAGTTCTTCGCGACGCGCTCGGTGGCCACCGAGCGAAACGCCTGCATCTGCGCGGCCGCGTTCTGCTCGGGCGGATCGCCGATCCACACCCGGCGAATGAGGATCTTCGCGGCGCGACCCCCTGCGTCGTCGTACGCGTCGGAGAGTTTGCGCGAGTGATCGTTCGTCTGCAGCGAGTCGTAGAGGATGCCGATACCGAGGGCGGCGGCTCGCCGCACCGCGGGCAGGCTCTGTGCGGCCACGACAACGGGTACCGGCTCGGTCTTGCAGGCCTGCAAGGCGCGGTCGCCCGCGAGCTCGGTGGGATCGTCGCCGCGCAACGCGGCCACGACCTTCGGTAGCGACTCCTTGAACCGCGCGCCGATCTCCTCGAAGGGCACTCCGACGATCGCGAAGTCGGCCGGGAACGCACCCGACGCGAAGCCACCACCCACCCGACCCGGATACGCGGCGTTCAGCCACGCGAGGTACTCGGCGAACATGCTGTACGGCAGCATCGGCAACAACATGGGTGCGGATGCCATCCACCCGTGGGGCATCGCGGCGAGCAGGAACCCGCCGATCTGGTGCGGGTTCGGAAAGTATCCGGGAAACCCGCAGTGATGCTCCGCGATCATCACCCCGTCGAAGCCCGCTTCGACCGCGAGGCATGCCTGTCGACGCGCTTCGTCGATCTGCTCGCGTACTGCGAGGTCATGCGGGTACACCCGCATCGAGATGGATCCGATCGAAAGTGGCTCGCTCACGCAGACTCCTCTTCGCATGGCCGCGTCATCGACCGGTCAACTGCTCGACGAGCACGCGGCGCTGTACCTGGTTCGTGGCCGGCGTTCGCGGGATGCGCTCGACGACCTCGACGCGTCGCGGTCGTTTGAACCGCGCGAGTCGTGCCTCGACGTACGCCTGGATCTCGTCGAGTGTCGGCGGGTCGAATCCGTCGCACACCACGAGCGCTGCGCACACGACCTCGCCCCATTGCGGGTCGGGGATACCGACCACGGCGACATCGGCGAGCGCCGGATGATCGGCGATCGCAGCTTCG
>JANMVY010000525.1:0-3749 GCA_031393535.1 Actinomycetes bacterium
CTGATCGTCGCCGCGGTCGAGGAGTCGCTACGGCTCGAACCGCCCATCCATCAGATGCTGCGCACGGTCGAGAAGCCACTCGATCGCTTCGGCCCGTCGATGTGCCCGGGTGACAAGATCGTCTACGCCGTGGCATCGGCCAACCGCGACGAAGTGGTCTTCGCGGATGGCGACACCTGGCGCCTCGACCGTGCGAACGCACGCGAGCACCTGGCGTTCGGTGACGGCCCGCACATCTGCCCCGGGCAAGCCATCGCCCGGCTCGAGGGCAAGGTCACCACCGAGGTCTTCGTGGAACGCGTCGGCACACTCGCGCCCGTCGTCGGGTGGCGCCACCGCAAGGTGCCCGTCTTCTGGGCGAACGGGCCGATCGACGTACGAGTCACGCTGTCTCCGCGTTGACCCGGCCACACGAGTGCGCCGGCCACACGGCCAACGCCCCTCACGCGGCGGGCGGTAAGGTCCAGCCCCGAAGCCGCGGGCGGTAAGGTCCAGCCCCGAAGCCGGGTCGCTTGCGAAGGGGATGCCACGTGCCGAAACGCTTTCGTCGACGATTCGACGCGGTCGATCATCGCGAGCTCATCGCGACGTATCCGCCACCGCCCGAATACTTCGAGACGCATTACTACATGGAGCCCGAGCGCATCGAACGGCTCCAGCTCACGCGCCTGCAAGAGGAATGCCGACGAGCCTACGACGACGTGCCGTTCTATCGACGCCATTGGGACACGGCTCGCTTCGAACCGTCACAGATCCACACGCTCGACGACCTCAACCTCGCCCCGATCTACGACATCGACGACATACGCGCCAGCATCGCGGCCCACCCGCCCTACGGCGACTATCAGGGCGTCAGCGTGAAGGACGCGAAGCAGGCCCCGTTACGCCTCTTTTGGAGCGGTGGCACCACGGGCCGTGCCCGCCCCACGCTCTACACGGAATGGGATCGCCAGGTCGCATCGGTCACCGTGGCGCGGGCGCTGTATCTGCACGGCATCCGGCCGGGCGACGTCGTGCTCAACGCCTGGGCGTTCAGCACGCACACCGGTGCGTTCGCGTTCGACGAAGGCATGCACAACTGGCTCAACTGCGTCGCGATCACGACCGGGACCGGCAATGTCACGCCATCGAGAATGCAGATCGAGCTGGCGCGCGAGTACGAGGCCGCCACCATCCTCACCACGCCCGATTACCTCTTGCACCTCGCCGCAACCGCAGTCGAGATGGGGCTCGATCCGAAGAAGGACTTCTCCATCCGCACGTTGCCGACGCCGGGCCAGAACCCGAAGGTGGCCGAGGTGTGGGGCGTCCCGACCTGGGACAGCTACGGCACCCACGAGGTGCAGTACGTGTCGATGGAGTGCCCCGCGCGCGGCGGACTGCACATCAACGAGGACGCGTTCATCGTGCAGATCGTCGACCCAGAGACCAAAGAGCTGTTGCCCGACGGCGAACGAGGCAACATCGTCTACACCTGCCTGTACAAGACCGGTAGCCCCCAGGTGCGCTTCGATACCCAGGACCTGTCGGCGTTGTATCCGCGCGCGCAGTGCGCGTGCGGAAGTTGGCTGCGCAAGATGGACTACTACCGCGGGCGCAGCGACACCATGGTCAAGCTTCGGGGTCTCAACATCTGGCCCGAGGACGTCGGGCGTGTGGTGTGCGAGGACACCCGCGTGCAACCCGATTGGTTCGTCATCGTCGAGCGGCGCGGCGACCGCGACGAGATGGTGGTACGCGTCGAGACCAAGGTTCCCGCGACCGAGTACCAAGGCCTGCAGGACCAGCTCGAGGATCGCCTGCGCTCGCAGCTCGAGATCAAGATACTCGTCGAGCTCGTCGCGCCTGGTGCCACCGACGAAGCGACCGGTAAAGGCGTCGTGGGCAAGCTGCGGCGAATCCGTGACGACCGCCCGAAATAGGACTTCCCGGCCCTCAGCCCACGCCGAGACCTTGGTTCACGAGATGCGAAAGACGCGCGACGCGTTGGTGTGCACGATCGCGTCGCGGGCCGTGTCCGAGTAGCCCAACTCGTCGATCTGCTCGATCACCTGCGCGTGACGCAGCACGGGGAACCCGGTGCCCACCAACACCTTGTGCCTACCGCGACCACCGGCGAAGTCCTTCAACTCCTGGGACCAGTAACGCGGTTGATGCGTCGCAGTTCCGAGATACACGTTCGGGTGCTTCCACGCCATCGCGATCGCCTCGTCGACCCATGGCCAACCGGTGTGCGACAACACGAAGGTGAGCGCGTCGAAGTAGATCGCGGGACGATCGGCTCCGAACGGTCGACCGTTCTCACTCGCGGCCCGACTCGCCGAATGGCCGACCTGCATGACAACGGGCACTCCGAGCTCTTCGCACTTGGCGTAGTACGGGTAGTAATCGCGATCGTCGAGCCGCTTGTCCCAACTGTGCGTGTGGATCTGCGCGCCGACGAAGCCGTACTCACGCACGCAGCGTTCGAGATCGCGCACTCCTTTGGTCGCGTTGCCGGGGTCGATGCTGTAGAGCCCGTACACCCGTCCGGGGAACCGAGCGACGATCGCCGCCGTGGCCTCCGCGTCGGGCTCGACGTCGCTGAACGGGCTGTGCCCCTGGACGACGCGCTCGATCATCGATGGCACGAGCACGGCTCGTACCCCGTCGCGGTCCATGGCGGCCACGAACTCATCGGGTGAGAGAAACGCCGCCGCCACCTGCGCGGAGAAGTTGATCGGCGAGTTCGAGAGTCCCTTCGCCCACTCGGCGCCTCGATCGGGGGTGAAGCCGTTGCACCAGTAGTCGATGAGCCCGCACGACGGCTCGGGCACCGCGCTCACGACGCGGCTCCGACGACGGCATCGGCCGCCGGCGAAAGCACACGACCGGGCAACGCGCCGGTGCTCACACCGTCGATGAACGTGACCTCGCCGGCAACGAGGGTGTACCGGTAACCGTCCGCGCCCTGCACGCGGCGCCATTCGCCGCCGGGCACGTCATGTGCGATCACCTGCGGCTGCAACTGCAGGTTCTCGAAGTCGTACACGATGATGTCGGCCACGTTGCCCACCGCGAGCACCCCGCGGTCGCGTAGACCCGCGAGATATGCGGGGAACGCGCTCAAACGGTAGTGCGCCTCTTCCAGGTCGATCACGGCGTTCTCGCGCACGAAGCGAACGATGGTCTCGGTGGGATAGCGGCCCGACGTGATGAACTTGGTGTGCGCTCCCCCGTCGGAGGTCCCATAGATCGTGTACGGATAGGTCACGACTTCGCGCAGCAACTCGAGCGAGTTCGTGAACGAGTCCGCGTAGAACGTCGCCCGCAGGTCATCGGCAACTGCGATGTCGAGCATCACATCGACCGGGTGCTTGCCCTCGCGCCGCGCGATCTCACCGAGTTGCAGATCGCAGTACTTCGCCAAATCGGCGCGCACGGTCTTGAGCACCGTGATGTTCTCCATCGGCCCGATCACGCCGGTCGACACTTCGTTGCGCAACTGCTCGCGTCGGGTCGGATCAGCGAGCTTGCGTTGCTTTTCCGCGACGGTGCCGGTGGTGGCCTCCATCCACGCGTCGGAGTCGTCGAACAGGTTCCAGTCCTCGAACGTCCACGTGAGCCCGGCCGCGGTCATGTGGGCCTGGCCGTAGACCCGCAGGCCCTCGTTGCGGCAACGCTCGAGGAACTTCAAGATGTTGCGGTGGCGGTGCGGGTAGAAGTCGTTGGTCTGCACGACGTTGTAGAGCACCGGGCGACCCGACTCG
>JANMVY010000585.1:0-2616 GCA_031393535.1 Actinomycetes bacterium
TCTGATCGTGACATCCACCGTGGGCGCCCGTGAGACCACGGCGCCGAGTTCCGCGAGCACCATGCACCCGGCCTGGCTGGTCGCGCCGGTGTGCGCGGTGCCGGCGGTGGTTCTCGTTGCCGTGCTCGCGCTCATCGGTGCGCCGACTGTGGTTCTCGCGCTGCCGGTGCTCGCCGCGGTCGCCTTGGGTGTCTGGCTCATCCGTTCGAGCGAACAGGCTGTCATCGGGGGGCTCGCGATGCGACCCGCCACCGAGACCGACCAGCCGAGGCTGTTCAACATGGCCGACGGTCTGTGCGACAGCCACGGCTTTCGTCGTCCGGCCCTGTTCGTGATCGACGACGACGGGCGCAACGCGGTCGTCTACGGGCGTCGCGGCGATCGTGCGTCGCTGGCGGTCACGCGGGGCTGGCTCGATGCCATGTCGCGCATGGGGCTCGAAGGCCTGCTCGCACGTGAGCTCGCGCGTTGCAACAGCCCTGCGTTGCCCACGGCTACCGCTGCCGCCTCGGTGGCCCGGGTCCTGCCGGGTGGCCTGCGCGGTCGGCTCGTGCGCCGGGTGACCGGGGCGCACCGAGCGATGCTCGACGACTTCGAGGCAGTCGGCCTCACGCGGTACCCGCCGGGTTTGGCCGACGCTCTCGCGACGCTGAACGAGGGAACACCGGCTGTGCGCGGCGCGGGTCCATTCACCGTTCACCTGTGGGTGACACCGCCGGTCGCGGGTCGATCGATCCTGGGCGAGATCGCCCCGCTCGACCTGCGCGTCGACGCACTCCGGGAGCTCTGAGCCATGCACGTCACTCGCCCTGGTCGCGCGCGCCTCCGCCGACTCGCGGTTGTCCGACTACTCACCTTGCTCGTTGTCGGTGCGCTCGTCGCGGTCGCCTGCGGCGGCAAGGGCGACAAGGCCGGGCTCGGGGCACCGACGAGCTTGTCGCCCAAGGCGTCGACCACGTCGGCGCCCACGACGACGACCACATCCAGCGGACCCAAGGCTCCACTCACCGGCCTGGTGGTCACCGACCTGGCCGCGCTGGCGCGCCCCGCTCTCGCGGTGAAGATCGACAACATCGACTCGACCGGTTGCGAGGTGGCACGACCCCAGTTCGGCATCGATCACGCGGACCTCGTGTACGAGATCCTCGTCGAAGGCATCACGCGATTCATGGCGGTGTTCCACTCCGACATCCCCGAAACCGTCGGTCCGGTACGTTCGGCGCGCAGCTCAGATGTCGACCTCATCGCGATGCTCGGCAACCCACTGTTCGCGTGGTCGGGCAACAACGACAACGTTGCGGCCGACCTGTCGAAGGTACGGGGCCGCTACATCGACGTGGGCCACAGCTCGGGCGCGGGCAACAGCTTCTACCGTGACAAGGATCGTTGCGCGCCGCACAACCTGCTGGTGAATCCGGTCGATCTCTACGCGTTCGCGGCCGACAAGCGCCCTGGGGTTCCGACACCGGTGTTCACGTACCGGGCCGCGAACGCGAGCTTGCCCGCAACGGCTCGGCCTACGGGCGGGGTGAAGCTCACCACGGGTCAAGAGGTCGACTACGCGTGGAACGCCGAGCGCAAGGGCTGGGACCGCACGCAGCGGGGCAGCTTGCACACCGCGGTCGACGGCACGACCGAGACTCCGATCTCGCCTGCAAACGTGGTGGTGCTCGAGATCACCTACGCGAACTCGTCCACGCCCGGCTCGCCACTCGCCGTGACCCTCGGCAAGGGCAAGGCCCATGTGTACACCGAGGGCAAGGTCATCGACGGCACCTGGGCGCGGTCCGACAACGGTGACCCGTGGACCCTCACCGACGACGCCGGCGCGCCGATAGCCCTTACGCCAGGTCGTACCTGGGTCGCGCTGGCGCAGACGGGCAAGGTCGAAGAACTCGACGCCGTCGCCGCGGCAAAGCTACTCAAGAAGCGTTGAGCGGCCGGCGCCTCGCGGAGGCGCCCCGGAACTCCGCAAGCGATCCTGGACACGGCGGTAGACTTCGTGCCATGTCCTCTGACGCCGCACATCCCAATGCGCCTCACGCCACCGGTACCCAACTCGTCAAGCGCGGCCTGGCCGAGATGCTGAAGGGCGGCGTCATCATGGACGTCGTTAATCCGGCCCAGGCGAAGATCGCCGAAGATGCGGGCGCGTGCGCGGTCATGGCGCTCGAACGCGTGCCGAGTGACATCCGTCGCGATGGCGGCGTGGCTCGCATGAGTGATCCCGAGATGATCGAGGGGATCAAAGCGATCGTGACCATCCCGGTCATGGCGAAGGCCCGCATCGGACATTTCGTCGAGGCCCAGATCCTCGAGGCGCTCGGTGTCGATTACGTCGACGAGAGCGAGGTCCTCACCCCCGCCGACGAGAGCCACCACATCGACAAGTGGAAGTTCACCGTGCCCTTCGTCTGCGGTGCGACGAACCTCGGCGAAGCGCTACGGCGCATCAGCGAAGGCGCGTGCTTGATCCGGTCCAAGGGCGAGGCAGGCACCGGCAACATCGTCGAAGCCGTGCGGCACCTGCGCACCATCATCGGCGACATGCGCAAGCTCACCCAGGCCGATTCCGCCGAGCTCTACGAGTGGGCCAAGCGGCTGCAGGCACCGGTG
>JANMVY010000588.1:0-3079 GCA_031393535.1 Actinomycetes bacterium
GTTCCGCAACCGCGACAACTACCGCCTACGAATGCTCCTCATCGGCGGCGGACTCACCCACCCCCACCTCAGGTAGGTAGAGCCCTCAATCGCGAAGAGCCGGACAAGTCCGGCCATGACCGCGATGATCGCTCGACGCGCTGCGGTCACGCTGGCCAACCCTGAAGACACGTGAACAGTCCGGTCATCTCGGGTATCCGTCGGACTCGCGCAACTGCGGGTCGTAGGTGATATGCACCGCAGCCTCCTCCGCGGACATGTCATCCGCGTCGCCGCTCCACGCAACGGCGTCCGCCTCATCATCGAAATCGACAGGCGCGTCGTCGTCACCCGTCGCACCCAACCGTCCGACGGGTCGGCGGAAATCCTCCGGCTCCAGGACATCGTGCAGCAAGTCGACCACGAAGGACTCTTCAGCGAGCATCGCGCTCTGCGACTCGATCTCCAGGAGGTCCAACGGCTGAGGTTCCGCTATGTCGGCGAACGGGTCTTCGTGGTCACGGTCGAACATGCGTCGTCACTACCCCACGTGGCCGGCTCGTACACCACCTTCGTCGTCCTCTCGACGTGACACGGGACAGGTCCGATTCGCCCCTCTGCACCGGCCACGTCACGCCAAAGGCCAGGATCGGTAGTTCGGATCGCCTCCGGTGACGGTTCGGTCCGTGTAGAGGTAGTCGTCGAGTAGTCGGGGCGCTCTGCGGCGCGCACCCGCTCGGTCATAAGCAAGACACACGTTGATGCGCTCATCCACGCCTTCGACCGCACGGACACTGTGGAGGCAACGATCTCCGCGCATCACCACCAGTCTTCCAACGCGTGGCGCCACAACCACCTTGCGACCCACGACCGCGAGCACCGCGCGGCTGCCGGCAACCGCGTCGATGCTGCGCTGCAGGAACCAAATGTGCAATGGGAGAACGACGCGATTGTGGACATAGATCTCTGTCGCACCCCCACAAACATCGTTGAGGTACACGATTGCAGTGACCTCGTTGCGGTCGTAGTGCCACCGATACTCGCCACCCGGCGGGGTGATGTTCACGTTGATGCCCGCGACTCGCTCGTCAAGCGGCAAAAGAACCTCGCCTGCCCAACCACCGATCAGTTGGCCGACGCGTTGATGGAGGGCTTCGAGCTGGTTCAAATCCTCCGCGATCGCGTTGCCATCGATCACCCGATAACGCAAGGAACGCCCGCGTTTCGCGCGATCTATCAAGGGGAGCTCGCGCCTCTCACGGTAGGAGGAAATGGCCGCCAGCAGTTCGCCGCACTCCGCCGGAGCCAGGAAGTTATCGACGACGCAAAGGTCCTGCAGCATCACCGCACGCCTGCTGTCGTCAAGGCGCCAATCGCCGCTGAATGCACGCGGAAGTGAAAGGACGGCCATGTTTGCGTTCGTCGAGTGGCGTCCATCAGTCGTGCCTGCCGACGCTCGTACTCCGCATCGGACCAGGCCAATACTTCCGCGATTGCCGAGCGCTGACCGGCGATGTCCAGTGGTTCGATCACGACGCAGTGGGCCAAGACCTCGTCGTCGATACCCGATGCCGCGGTGGTGAGCGGGACGCAACCGCTGTGGATGAGTTCGAGGAGCGTTCCCATCTGGCCCTCCGAATATGTCGGGACGTGAGCGAACCGGCAGCGGTTGATGATCCGATGATACTCCGCGGAGTCGGAGTCGATCCACCCGTGGTACTCGACGCTTCCGTTGTTGGCGCTCTCGAGCATCGCGTCGTAGGGCGCGTCAATGTTCCCGATGACATGGAGTCGACTCGTCGAAGGCTCGATTTGCGACCAGACATCGAGCACATCGAGAAACCCCTTCCGGAGCCCGCAATGCGTCGCCACGTAACAGAACTCGGAGCGCTGACTGTCGTCGGCGGAACCGGAGAACAGCGAGCTGTCAATCGAGTAGTTGAGCATCACGATCTTGTGGTGCCACTGCTCGGGAAACGTCGTTCGCGTGTAGCTGTTGCCGACGACGAAAACGACGTCGGCGAGTTCCATTGTCTGGTGGTGATCGAATGAGGCCGGCGGCAAATCCCACTCGGGCAATGGAACGCCACGTCGATTCGACACCTCCGTCAGGCGACGACGAGTTTCCACCGGGTCGGACACGGAATAGAAGGCCATTTTGACCGCAAAGCGATTGCGCTCACACAGCTCGGCGAACGACCAAAAATGCCCGACGAACAGGTCGGCGTCGATGCCCTCTGGTCGCTCTTTGCTTCCGAAATAGGAAACCGGCCCGAACTCATCGAGTATCTCGTACAGGTGACGTGCAATCAGGCCGGTGGAATGGTTGGCGAATCGTGCGCGGCGCCCAGGTTCGAAGTACGACCGGAAGTACGACAGCACGCTCCGACAGTCCGTCACGAGGCAGTTCCCGATGTCACACGGAACTGCTGCCCGGTGCGCCCGCGGATCAAACCCTCGTGGCACCGCGTGGACGACGATGACGAGATCGTGCGATGCCGATTGACCCACCCACCTCCGATCTACTGTCGACGCGGTGATCGCGAGGCACGAGTCCCTGCGTTCGAGGATGATGTCTCGGCGTATCCGGCGATCACGATCCTTCGCAATGGCGAGCAGCGCGCTGCACATGTCGTCGAGGCTGCGAAGGAGCTCGATGCAACCTGCGCGGCGGTCACGCACTGGGCGAAGGGCAAGGGGCGCAGGCGGCTGACGTCAACGGCGTTCGACGCATGCAAGGTCGATACGTGGTTCAGCGGTCGCGATCTGTGGCCGTCCGGCAGTCCCTCGCAAACTGCCTTGCTAGCCGATCTCGAACACCGTTTCTCTCCACTCGAGGATGCGCGAACCGGCACGCGGGTCGGCATCGGCGTCGCGACTGGGTGCGACGAGGTGTACATCACGCGCGACTCGACCTTCGTGGAGGTCGACCGACTGCTGCCGCTTCGCCATCACCTGACGCCAACGAAGAATGACGCCCCCGATTCCGCGCCGCACCCGCAAGACGCGGCCTCTCCCGCCCGGCAGTGATCTGAACGGGCCGCATGTTGCGGTCGAAGGCCGAGGCGGTCCAACTTGCACTCTCGATCGCTTCTGCGAG
>JANMVY010000612.1:0-5213 GCA_031393535.1 Actinomycetes bacterium
ACGTCGATGGGCTCGGTCTGCGGCTCGAGCCTGTCGCTCATGGACGCCGGTGTGCCGATCAAGGCGCCGGTGGCCGGCATCGCCATGGGCCTGGTCTACGCCGAGGGCAAGTACACCACCCTGACCGATATTCTCGGTGCCGAGGACGCGTTCGGCGACATGGACTTCAAGGTCGCGGGCACCGCCGACGCGGTCACGGCCTTGCAGCTCGACACGAAGATCGACGGCATCCCCGCGGACGTGCTCGCCGCAGCACTCGAACAGGCGAAAGAAGCACGCCTGGCGATCCTCGCGGTCATGGCCACCGCCATCGCGGCGCCCCGCGACGACGTCGGTAGCAACGCACCGAAGATCATCAGCTTCGAGATCCCGATCGACAAGATCGGCGAGATCATCGGCCCGAAGGGCAAGGTCATCAACGCCATCCAGGCCGAGACCGGCGCCTCGATCTCCGTCGACGACGACGGCTCGGTGGGCAAGGTGTCCATCGCGTCGCCCGATCGTGACATCGTGGCCGAGGCCGAGCGTCAGATCCGCCTCATCCTCAACCCGCCCACGGCGGGGGTCGGCGAGATCTACAAGGGCCGCGTGGTGAACATCACCAAGTTCGGTGCGTTCATCAACATACTGCCTGGTCGTGACGGCCTCGTGCACATCTCCAAGCTCGGCGGCGGCAAGCGCATCGACCGGGTCGAAGACGTCGTCGAGCTCGGCGACGAGATCGAGGTGCGGGTCGAGGACATCGATCCGAACGGGAAGATCTCGCTGGTCCCGGTCGGGGACAACTCCCCAAAAGCTGACGGCCCGGCGCGTGCGTCGGGCCGCACCACCGAGGCGGCCGAGCAGAACGGCGCGGCGTCCTTCGGCGGCGCACCGACTCGTGTCGAGGTCTCGTTCGAGGATGCCTTCGACGCGGAGCTCGCGGCCGAGATCGGCGAGCTCGGCCCCGAGTCACGGCCGGTGCGCGATGACGGTCCTCGGCGCGGCGGCGATCGCGGTGGTCGCTCCGGCGGCGGTAGTGGGGCGCGCGGCGGCGATCGCGGTGGTCGCTCCGGCGGCGGCGATCGCGGTGGTCGTGGTGGTGGTGGTGGTGGTGGAGGCCGCTCCGGCGGCGGCGGTCGCAGCCGCTGAGCACCGCACCGCATGTGCTCGACCCGGGTGTCGCGCTGACCACGCTACCCAACGGGCTCCGCGTGGTCACCGAGACAATGCCCGACGCGCGATCGGTCGCGGTGGGTTGTTGGGTGGCAGTCGGCAATCGTGACGAGCCCGAGGAGATCGCGGGCGCATCGCATTTCTGCGAGCACCTGCTCTTCAAGGGCACGCGCACGCGGAGCGCGCGCGACATTGCCGAAGCCGTCGACGCGACCGGTGGCGACATGAACGCGTACACGACCAAGGAATACACCGCGTTCTACCTGCGGGTGCCCGCTACCGACCGCGTGCTTGCGCTCGACATCCTGTGTGACGTCGTCTCGTCTCCCGCGCTGCGACCGAACGATGTCGAGTCCGAACGCGACGTCATCCTCGAGGAGTTGCACCTGCAGCTCGACGAACCCGATGACCTCGTGCACACCGAGTTGGCGAGCGCGATGTTCCCCGGCCATTCGCTCGGATGGGAGATCCTGGGCACGTCCGAAACGATCACGTCGATGAGCCCCGAGGCGATTCGTGCGTTCCACGCGCATTGGTATCGTCCCGCGAACCTCGTGGTCGCCGCGGCCGGGCCGATCGAGCACCAGGAGATGGTCGAGACCATCGCGGCGATGTTCGGCGGAGCCGATGGCGGCACGGCACCCGAACGTGTGGCCCCTATCACCGCACCGGTGCTGCACCGCGTGGTGCCGCGCAAGGTCGAGAGCGTGCATCTCGCGCTGGGTTGGCTGGCCTTCGGGCACCACGACCCCGATCGTCACGCGCTCGCGGTGTTGAACCAGATCCTCGGCGCGGGCATGTCGAGCCGACTCTTCCAGGAGATCCGCGAAGAACGCGGGCTCGCGTATTCGGTCTTTTCGTCGGTGAGCACCTACGAGGACGCAGGCGTGCTCAGCATCTATGCCGGCACTGCCAAGGCGCGGGTGCGCGAGTTGCTCGATGTCGTACGCGCACAGATCACCGAGATCGCCGCGAACGGCGTGACCGACAATGAGCTGCGTGTCGCCAAAAGCGCCTTCGCGGGGTCCACGGTGATCAACCTCGAGGACACCGGCAACCGCATGGTGCGGCTCGCGACGAGCGTCACGCTGCGCAACACCGTGATGCCTATCGACGCGTACCTCGTGGCCGTCGCCGCGATCGATCGCGCGTCGATCGCTCGTGTCGCGACGCGTGTGCTCGCGACCGAGCCCACGCTCGCCGCGGTGGGGCCGGTGCGCGCGCGCGACGTCACCTGGTGAGACGCGGCCTGGTCGCACCCACAAGCGATGCCCGCGGATAGCGTGCGCGGCATGACCATTCGAGTGGGAGTTTTCGGCGCCGGCGGGCGCATGGGAGTCACGGTGTGCCAGGCCGTCGCGGCCGACCCGGCACTCGAACTGGTGGCTGCCGTCGATCCTCACCACGCGGGTATCGACTTGCGGCAGGTGGCCAAGGTCGATGCCCCCGATATCCAAGTGGCGGCGAGCGCCGACGAGTTCCTGCGCTCCCGTGTCGACGTTGCAATCGACTTCACCGTGGTCGAGGCGGCGCGCCAGAACCTGGCGTTTCTCGCCGAGCACGGCATTCACGCAGTGGTCGGCACGACCGGCTTCAGTACCGACGACTACAACCGATTCGATGGGTCGTTCGTCGCGAGCAACTGCATCATCGCCCCGAACTTCGCGATCGGCGCCGTGTTGATGATGCGCTTCGCCGAGATGGCCGCGCCGTTCTTCGACTCCGCCGAGATCATCGAACTGCACCACGACCAGAAGATCGACGCGCCATCGGGCACCGCGATGATGACCGCACGACGCATGGCGGCGGCCTCGCACGAGTGGGCGCCTGACCCGACCCGAGAGACGCTGCTACCGGGCGCGCGGGGTGGCCGCGGCCCGGCGGACATCGCGGTGCACTCGGTGCGCCTGCGTGGTCTGGTCGCGCATCAAGAGGTGCTGCTCGGCACGACGGGCCAGTCGCTCACCATTCGCCACGACAGCTACGACCGTTCATCGTTCATGCCCGGGGTGATCCTCGCGGTGAAGCGCATCGCCGATGTCCCCGGCGTCACCCTCGGTCTCGAACCCCTGCTCGGTCTCTGAATCAGAACAGATCGAGGGCCAGAGCGGTCGACAGGCCGGCGAGCGACAGGCCGTCGCGCACCTCGCCGGTGCGGATGAGCTCGCGCAACCGCGCGATGGTGATCCACTCGATGCGTTCCGACTCGCTCGGATCGGTGGGTTCGCCCACGTAGGTCGCGCCCCGCGCGAGGAACACGTGGAAGGCCTGGTCGCTGACCCCGTTCGCGGGGTGGAACGAGCAGACGTGTTCGAGCGGTCCTGCCGCCCACCCCGACTCCTCGACCGCTTCGCGTGCCGCGCCCTCCTCGATGGTCTCACCGACCTCAACGGCACCCGCCGGGACCTCCCAACCCCACGAGTCGGTGATGAACCGGTGTCGCCACAACAGCAGAACCCCACGTTCGCCATCGTGGAGGATGACGCCGGCTGCAGGTCGCGTGAATCGCACGACATGGTGGTCGAACCGGTCGCCGCCGGGAATCTCGACGTCGACGAGTGCGAGCTCGACCCACTCGCTGCGGTAGATGGATCGTTCCCCGTGCACGTGCCACCGCATCGCTGGATTCTGACACGCCGGCGGCGATCTCGCCCCCGACCTTCAGCGCGTCGCGACGATGAGGAACTCCATCTGGCCGTTGTCGCGCACGTCGGCGACGCCGGCAAACGTCGGGCTCGGGATGCCGTAGTCGTTCCACACCATCGCGACGGTGCCGAGCATGCGGATCTCGGTAGCCGAAACAACTTGGTAGGTGACGTCGAACGTGACTCGCTTGGTGACGCCGTGAATTTTCAGTTCGCCGGTGGCCGATGACTTCCTCTCGGCCGCGACGGCGGGAATCGAGCCGAAGTCGATGGGTGATGCCAGCGTGAACGTGGCGGTCGGGAACTGTGACGTGCTCAGGATGCGGGTTTGCACCTGACCATCGCGGCGGTTGCTGTCACTGGTCAACTTCTTCAGATCAGCGGTTGCCTCGACGGCTGTCGCCGTCATACCCGTGATCGTGACGGTGCCCGTGACCGCGTTGGTACGCCCGACCGCAACGTTGTTCGCCAATCCACCGATGAGATCCTCGGTGACTCGGTAGCCGACCTGCGACGCGTTGGTGATGGTCCAGGTTCCGCCAAGATCGCTCAGCGAAGCATTTGTCGCCTTGGCCGCGGCCGTTGTCGTCGCACTGCCAGATGCGGTGGCGAGCGGCGCTGTACTCGATTGTGCCGCGGTGGTCGTCGACGCCACGCTGTTCAACGTCAAGGGGGGCGGCGCGTCGGACTTGATGGACGCGAAGTAGACGACGATCACGCCGACCACGAGCATGACCAGGGTGCCGAGGCCGAACGACACGCGTTTGCGGGTGAGTTGCATGTGCGATGGTTCCTTCGGGTTCTAGATTTCTTGCAGCGGGATGGCCCGGGTTGCTCGGCGATAGTTCGTTCGTGGGGTACGAGCCTGGCCGGACCGCCGTTCGAACGGGTGGACACTCTCACTACGGCCTTACCCTCGGCCGAGGTGACCCGCGGACGAGCGGCGGGTAGGGTCGACCGTCGTGTACTGGTTCGCGTTGCGTCCGAAATGGATCGTTTCGCATCTCTTCGTGCTCGCGCTCGTCGTGCTCATGGTCAACCTGGGGTTCTGGCAACTGCGTCGCTTCGACGAGCGAGGTGTCTTCAACGACACCGTGCGCGTCGCCCTCGCGACCGCACCGGGTCAGGTCGCGGCGGGCGTCACCCCGGCCGAGTGGCAGCGCGTGATCGTTCGCGGCACGTACCGGCCGGGCACCGATGTGCTCGTTGCGAACCGCGCGCAAAACGATCAATCGGGCTACTGGGTGCTCAGCGCGTTGGACACCGTCGACGGCACCCTCGTGGTCGATCGCGGGTTCGTGCCCCGCTCGCTCGTTGCCCAAGGAAGCCTGGCGGAGAGCGCTGCCCCGGGCGGGACCGTCGAGCTCGTCGGCACCGTCCAGAACTCGCGGAGGGGTGTGTTCGCCACCAGTA
>JANMVY010000593.1:0-1758 GCA_031393535.1 Actinomycetes bacterium
GCCGTCGAAGAACCGGCTGCTCAGCGCGATCTCGTCATCGCCCACGGGAAGGCGCCCGTGCAACAACTCGGGTGCCATGCGACCGACGATCGGATCGAACGCCACCGTGTGTACAGGTGAACCGTTGATGAAGGTGAACCCGTAGTGCACCGCGACCGCGGCATCGACGATCGGTTTCGCGAGAACTCGTGGGCCGAAGTCGTCGGGCACGGTGGCGGTGAAATCGGTATCGAGGCCCCAACGCGCCCGATCACCGTTGAGGTCGTCGAGGCTGCGCACGTAGATCGCGCCACCTGCGAGGCCGACCAACGCCACGATCACCCCGACCATCGCGCCGCGTGCGGCGCCCGCCCGACCCGAGCGTCCGAGACGGGTCAGGCTGATGCCCAACAGCGCCGACGCACCGCCCACCCGCAGCCAGGCCACCGCGGGCCTCGGCACGCTGTGGCGATCGCGACGAGCCACGCTGAACGCACCGACGGCGAGCAGGACCACGGTGCCGGCCAGCGCTGCGCCAACGATCAAGGGATCGAGGCGAGGGCCGAGGTCGGGGTCGGCACGACGGGCCAAGCTGGGCATGAACAGACGCGAGCCGAAATACGACACGGCCATGCTGCCCACGAAGGCGATCGCGGCGGTCACGAACAGGGGCACGAACCCCCCAGCGACTTGCGCGCGCGTCGACATGCCCAACGCGGACAACGCCTCGCGGTCGCCGTGACGGGCTACGCGACTCGTGGCGATCGTCAACGTGAGCAAGGTCGCCGCGGCGCCGATGAGCGCGAAGGCCAACTGCCCGTTCTCGCCCACGTTCAGCGCATCGCCGATCTGCCCCTTCAGGTCGGCGACCTCGAACGTCGTCTCGGCATCGTCGGGATTCGACTTCGGTGACTGGTTGGCGAGGGGCCGCACGCGCTCGATGAACGCGGGTGCGGCCGCAACCCCGCCGCGCAACCGGTAGAAGGCCAACTGGACGAACGTATCGACGTCGGGGTGGGCGCGGGCGAACGCCGGGGTCAGCGCGTTCACCATCACGTTGAAATTGCGCAACACGTCCTCGGGGTTGCGCGAGACGCCGACCACCCGCAGTTCGATGAGGGGACCGTTGGCGGTGAATGTGTCGGTCTGGACGGCCGCCTGAAAGGTGCCCCCGACCCAGCTCATCAAGCGCACGGTGTCACCGACGTCGAGCCCCCACTTGCGCGCGAGGCCCTCGCGCAACGTGACCTCGTCGGGCGACTCCGGATCGGCCCGCCGACCGCGCACGATCAGGTCGCGCGCGATCACGGAACCCACGTTCCCTTCGACATCGACGCCCCAGAGGGTGAAGCTCCCCACGTCGAAGTCGTTCTGCGACACCAGGGCCAGGTCCGTCAGGCGTCCGGCTGCCTCGATTTCGGGCAGCGCGGCGATTTCATCCCAGATCGCCGCGTCGGCTCGGGCGATCGGTCCGACCAGGTGCGGGAAACGGGTGATATCCGCAAACCGGTCGATGGAGGTGTGCGTGCGCCTCGCACCGGCCCATGCCGCGAGCACGAGCCCGCCCGCGACGGCGGCGACGACACCCAACGCGACGAACGTGCGCCAGCGCCGCCGCAAGTCACGCAGGCCGTACAACCGAGCAGCACCCATGGCGGAGGCTCGGTTCAGCTCGCGCTCGACGCGGCGGCCGGCACTCGAACGTCGTCGCCGACAACCCGGCCGTCCTTCATGCGCACGATGCGCTCGGCGGCGTCGGCCACGGGTTGATCGTGGGTG
>JANMVY010000636.1:0-4274 GCA_031393535.1 Actinomycetes bacterium
AGCGGTACACGAGTTGGGTGATGGCGATGTAGCCGTTGGACAAGGACATGGGTGCGCTCCTCGATGGCGGCGGTCAAGCCGCGCGTGGGTCCAGCAGAATCACACGGTAGGCGGGGGACTCGTGGCGCGGTCCCACTCGCTAACCCGTGGCGCGTAGCCCTCCTGGTGAGGCAGACGACGCTGGTGCATCTCCGACTGCTGGAGCACCGCAGTCTCGCTCAGCGGTGTAGCGGTGACCGCCGTGCCGTACGCGCAGATCTCGCTCCATTGACCGATTGCGCCCGAATCGAAACGCATCGCCACGATCGCGTTGCCGCCACGACGCGCGGATTCATCGACCATGCGCGCCATCGCTTCGTTGCGGCTTTGCGCAAGCAGTTTCGTGAACTCAGGGATCTCGCCCCCGAAGATCGATCGGAGGCCGGCGATGCAGCCGGCACCGATGTTGCGGGCTCGCACCGTGAGCCCGAACACTTCGCCGTGTACCGCCACGATCTGGTACCCGGGCAGGTCGTTGCCGGTGGTGATCAACATGGGCCGATCGTAGGTCTAACCCCCGTCACGGCAAGGGTTGGATCAGATCCCAACGGTTGCCGCTGATGTCCTCGAACACCACGACCGTGCCGTACTTCTCGTGGCGGGGCTCCCCACAAAAGGTCACCCCGGCTGAGCGCATGTGCGCGTGATCGCGGGCGAAGTCGTCGGTGTGCAAGAAGAAGCTCACGCGCCCACCTGTCTGCGTACCGACCGTGCCACGTTGGGGGCCGTCGATCGCGCGCGCGAGAAGAAGTGCGGTTTCGTGTGAGCCGGCGGGCGCGACCACCACCCAGCGTTTTCCGGACCCCATGTCCGTGTCGGCCACAAGGGTGAAGCCGAGCGCGTCGACGAAGAACGCGATCGCGTCGTCGTACTCGTGGACCAGCAAGGTGATTTGGCCGAGGTGCGACATGCGTTCACGGTAGCGTTTCCGCGGTCGCGCATCGGGTGCGGCCAGGGGGCCAGCATGATGGATCAGCGTCCGGTTACCCACGGCTACCCCGTGAGTGGTCTCCTCGAAACCGTCGACGTGCTCGATCGGGTCGACTCGGCCTTGTCGAGGGCGTCGTGACCGGCGCGCGTTCCGACGAGCAGGCCATTCGGAACCTGTTGTTCCGCTACATGGACGCGACCGACGCCGGCGACTTCGAGACCCGCGCCCGGCTTTTCGAACACGCGACCGTGTGGTTCCCCGATCCGATCGGACCGCTGCGGGGCGTTGCCGCCGCTGAACTGTTCCGTTCGCGTCAACGGTTGTATGACGGCATCCCGCGCACCGCACACCTGAGCACGAACGTCATCATCGAGTTCGACGACGACGGGCTGGGAGCCACGGTGCGATCGCGCTACCTCGTGTTGCAGGAGACCGCCGAGTTCGCGTTGCAGCCGATCATCGTCGGTCGCTACCACGACCGTTTCGCCAGCGTCGACGGAGTATGGCGGTTCGCGGAGCGCCGGTTCCTCATCGATCTGGTGGGCGACATGTCTGCGCATCAGCAGCCGGGAGTGGTCCCGGCCGCGACGCTGCGCGCCGAGGGCGGCACCGCGGCCGTTCGATGATGCGCTCGTCAACCGACCGCGCACGCAGATCGGATCGGTGCCGTACGAACTGAGGCGCCGTGCGCGCGGATCGGCCAGGCCCTCGCCCCGAGGCCACTACCGTGACCGATGCCGATGGAGATCACCGAGGGGAGTGCTGTGGGCATCGACGTGGTCGTGGTGGGCAGCGGCGCGGCGGGGCTCGCCGCGGCCGCACAAGCGGCCGAGCAGGGCGCTCATGTGCTCGTCGCCGAAGCCGAGGCGCGCACTGGTGGCTCGAGCCGTCTGTCGGGTTGCTGGATCCAGGCCGCGGGCACGAGCATCCAGCGCGCCGCGGGCTTCGAGGACTCCGCCGCCGCCATGCTGCACGACTACCTGGCCGTGAACCGTTGGCGCGTCGAGCCAGGCCTGGCCCGGGCGTTCTGCGAACATGCGCCCGCGGTGGTCGAGTGGTTGGTCTCACTCGGGCTCGCCTTCGGGCCGATCGTGAGGGCCGGTGCCGAACGGGTGCCGCGCGGGCATCGGGCGATCGGTGAGGGCGAGGCGTTGATCGACACGCTCGAGCGTGCGTGTCGATCGCGTCTGGTCGAATTCGCGTTCGGTAACCGGGTCGATGAGGTGCTGGTCGATTCGGGGACGGTCGTGGGGGTACGCGCCCGGGGTGAGGAGTTACGCGCCAGTGCCGTGGTGCTCGCAACCGGTGGTTTTTCGCACAACCGCGCCTTGCTCGACCGCTTCAGGATCTCGTCGGCGGCCGGGCCGTGCGACCGCGACATCGTCACGCTCGCCGCGGCTGGATCACGCGGCGACGCGGTCACGATCGCGGAACGGGTGGGCGCGGCGATCGCCGGCGAGGGCCGGGCGTTGTGGGTGCCGCAGGTGCTCACGCCACCGGCCGTGATGCTCGTGCGTCCCGACGGTCGGCGCTTCGTCGACGAAGCCGCCGATTTCACAACCGCCGCGTGCGCGGCCGAAGAGTTCGGCGGGGTCCACTATGCGGTGTTCGACGAGACGGGGCGTCGATCGCCACGTACCGCCGCCATCGAACGAACCGCCGCCGGGTTCCTCTTCCGCGATGACCCGCCCTGCCTCGACCAGCAACCGTTGGCGGCGTGGGTGGCCGATCGTGACCTCGTGTGTGCGCCCACTATCGAGCATGTGGCGCGCGGGCTCGGCCTCGACCCTGCGACGCTCGAGGCTTCGGTGGCGGGCTACAACGACGCGTGCGCCGTGGGTCGCGACGAGCGTTTCGAGAAGCCCGCCGCGTCGCTTCTCGCGATCGTCACGCCCCCCTACTACGGCGTCCGGGTGCGACCGACTGTGCTCATTGCCACCTTCTGCGGATTGCACGTCGATGTCCGGGCCCGAGTGCTCGATTGCCGTGAGCGCCCGATCCCCGGCCTGTATGCCGCCGGCGAGGCCGCGGGTGGGGTTGTCGGCGATGTCTACGCAGGCCATGGGAACTCGATCACGAGCGGGCTCGTGTTCGGCCGCATTGCCGGTTCGGGCGCCGCCCATCTCGCGCGGGTGTGAGGCGCTTCGCCGCGCGCCGCGTCACGTGCGGCGGCGGTGATCGTCGAGTCGGTCCGCAGTGAGTACCGTTCTGGGAGATGCGGCGACCTGACGAGACGACCGAAGGGGGCGTACCCGCAGCCCGCCGACTGCGCCGCGTGTTGCTCGGGCGAGCCCCGGCGAGCCCCGCGATGGTGCACCTGATCAACGGTTTCGCCGAGGCGTGCTTCACGGTGTCGCTTGCCGGGTCGCTCTTCTTGAGCATCAGCTTCGACGCGGCACGCCCGCGCATCATGGTCTATCTCGCATGCACGCTCGCACCCTTTCTGATCGTCGCGCCGTTCCTCGGGCCGCTCGTCGACCGTATGCGCGGCGGGCACCGGGCCATGGTCATCGTCACGATGTTGGGGCGCGGCGGCCTTTGTCTGGCGCTCGTCGGCCAGCTGCGCGCGTTGCTCGTGTTCCCTTTAGCGTTCTCGGTGCTCGTGCTCGCCAAGACGTACTCGGTCACCCGCAATGCGCTGATTCCACGACTCGTGGCGGGCAACGAGCTGGTCGAGGTGAATTCGCGGCTTTCGGTGCTCGGCACGATCTCGAGCGGCGTCGGCGGTGGCTGCGCGGCGGGGCTGCTCGCGTTGACCTCCGCTCGCTGGGTGCCGCTCCTCGCGGCGTCGGCGTACGTCATGGGCGCCGCGGTCGCGACACGGCTGCCTGCTACGACGACGCCCACGATCGAAGCGGACGCCGAGATCGCGTGGAGCGAGCTCCACGCGCGTTCGGTTCTCGCCGCGCAGTCGAGCATGTTGGCGTTGAAAGGCGTCACCGGCTTCTTGTTGTTCTTCCTCGGCGCGAACCTGAAGCGATCGGGCGCCCCGACCTGGTTCTTCGGGTTGGTGTTCGTCGCCAACGGTGTCGGGAGCTTTGGGGGCAATACCCTCGCCCCGGCGCTACGCGCACGCTTGTCCGAAGCGCAAATGCTCGCGAGTTCGGTGGTCGCGAGCGCCGGCGTCGCAGCGGTAGCGGCAATCTCCGCGAACCGAGCGGGGACCGTCGTCGGCGTGTTCGGTATCGGCCTGTGCGCCGCGGTCGCGCATCAGGCGTTCTACGCGACGGTGCAGCAGCACGCGCCCGATGTCGAGCGCGGTCGCACGCTCGCCGCGTTCGACACACGCTTTCAGCTCGCGTGG
>JANMVY010000648.1:0-12445 GCA_031393535.1 Actinomycetes bacterium
GTGATGATGCCCCGCAACACGCCCCCGTCGTCGACGATGGGCACGCAACCGATGTGGTTTTCGAGCATCACGTCGCGTACCGGACCGATGACCTCGGAGACCGTTGCGGTGCGAACCTCGGTGCTCATGATCTGTGCGACAGTGTCCATGTCCGTTCTGCCTCCGTGTGGCGTCGTCATCGACGCCGTTACTCCCGTTGCCTCCACCATCTCCGCGCGACGCCCGATTCGACAGGGGCGAACGTCCCATAGTGCGCACCTCGGATCGTTCGTGCTCGGCGCGGCCGACGCGGGGTGCACCGAGCGGGCAGAATCGTTCGATGCGAACGGGCGACCGGGTCATCATCGAAGCCGCGACCGACAGGCGACTGCCCGGGATTCCCCGTGACCACTGACATCGCGGGCGTGCACCGCCTCGTCGACGAGTTGTTGCGGGCGCATGATCCCTTGTCGAGCGAACCCACCGCGTTCTGGGGCGCGCAGTTCGACCTGGGGCTCGCGTGGGTGCACTTCCCGATCGGGCTCGGTGGCCTCGGCGTGCAACCGATGGTGCAGGAGCTGGTGACCGAGCGACTCGACTCGGTCGGTGCGCCGAAGAACGGGTTGATCAACTTCGTCGGGATGGGTACCGCGGGACCGGTGCTCGTCGCGTTCGGCACCGCCGAGCAGCAGCGTCGGTTCCTGCGGCCGATGTTCACATGCGACGAGGTGTGGTGTCAGCTGTTCAGCGAGCCGGGTGCCGGTTCTGATCTCGCGAACGTGTCGACGTCCGCGGTGCGCGACGGTGACGAATGGGTCATCGACGGCCACAAGGTGTGGACCACGCTCGCGCACGTCGCGACGTACGGAGTGCTCGTTGCCCGCACCCATCCCGAGCTTGCGAAGCACCGAGGTCTCACGTTCTTCATCGTCGACATGCGCGCGCCCGGTGTGGATGTGCGCCCCCTGCGCCAGATCAGCGGCGAAGCCGAGTTCAACGAGGTGTACTTCACGAACGTGCGGGTGCCCGACACGATGCGTGTCGGCGAGCCGGGCGACGGGTGGCGCGTGACCATCGGTTCATTGATGAGCGAACGCAACCACAACGGGGATCTCGCGAAGCGACCCCGTGGCATGGGCCCGATCGCGCACGCGGTGCGGGTGTGGCAGCGTTCGGACCGAACCGACACGGCCCGTCGCGACCAGCTGATGCGTCTTTGGATCGAGGCCGAGGTTCTCCGTCTCACGTCGATTCGTACGACCCACCGCGCCCGGACCGGGTTGCCCGGCCCTGAGGGCTCCACCAGCAAGTTGGCGACCGGTATCCTACCTCAGCGCGTTTTCGACTTCGCCATGGGAGTGCTGGGCGCCGAAGCCATGCTCATCTCCGACTACACGATGCGCCGGCCGGATCGCATGTTCGAGGGCAACCTGGGTGACGGCACCGGCGATCTCGACATCGTCAAGGCGTTTCTCGACGCGCGTTCCGCGACCATCGGCGGAGGCACGACCGAGATCCAGAAGAACACGATCGCCGAGCGCGTGCTCGGGTTGCCGGCCGAGCCGCGAACCGACCGCGATCTCCCGTGGTCGTCGCCACCCCCGGGCTCCGCATGATCGCGTCGCACGAGCTGCGCGAATCGACGGTGGGGGGCGTGCTCCGCGACGCAGCCGGCGCCGCTCCCGATCATCCGGCGCTCGTGTTTGCGACCGTGCGCGAGGGGGTGTGCGCCCGATGGAGCTATCGCGAGCTGCTCGCGGAGGCTGAAGGCTCGGCGCGCGCGCTGCTCACGCAGTTCTCGCCGGGCGAACGCGTCGCCATCTGGGCGTCGAACCGACCCGAGTGGACATTTGTGCAGTTCGGCGCGGCACTTGCCGGCATCGTGCTCGTCACGGTGAACCCGGCCTATCGCAGGCGCGAGGCGAGCCAGGTGTTGCAACACGCGCGCGTCGCGGGCATGCTCGTCGAGCACGAGTCACGGGGCAATCCGCTCGCCGCGATGGCCCACGAGTTGCACAGCGAGCTGCCGACAGTGCGCCGCATCATCGAGCTCGACACCTGGGCGACGTTCATGGCCGACACCGCGGGCGCGTCGCATGCGCTGCCCGATGTGTCGCCGTCCGACGCGGTACAGATCCAGTTCACGTCGGGCACCACGGGCGCACCGAAGGGCGTTGTCCTCACCCATCGCGGCATGAGCAACGTGCCGCGTCTCGCTACCGAGCTGTTCGAGCTCGGCACATCGCCGACGTGGATCAATGCCATGCCCCTGTTCCACGTCGGGGGCTGCGGCTTGTCGACGATCGGGCCCATCGCCTCGCTCGGCACACAGGTCATGCTCGATCGGTTCGACCCGACGTTGGTGTTGCAGCTCGTCGAATCCGAGCGGGCCACGTTCCTCGGCGGAGTGCCCACCATGCTGCTCGGCTTGATCGAGCACCCTGACTTCACGCGCCGCGATCTGTCGTCGTTGCGCGTGGTGCTCTCGGGCGGCGCGGCGGTCGCACCCGAGCTCGTCAGCCACATAGAGGCCACACTCGGTGTGCGTTTCATCGTCGCGTTCGGCCAGACCGAGGCGCACGGTCACGTCACCCAGACCCGCCCTGACGACACACCCGTGGAAAAAGCCGAGACCATCGGACAACCATTGCCCTTCGTCGAGGTCCGCGTCACCGATCCGGCGACCGGCGAGCTGGTAGGTGCCGGTGAACTGGGCGAGCTCTGCGTGCGCAGCGCGATGCTCATGACGGAATACTTCGATGACGAGAAGGCGACCGCCGCGGCGATCGACCGCGACGGCTGGCTGCACACCGGTGATCTCGGCACGATCGACGAACGGGGCTACCTGCGGTTCACCGGTCGGTTGAAGGAGGTGATCGTGCGTGGTGGCGAGAACATTCATCCGCGCGAGGTCGAGGACGTGCTCTTCTTGCACCCCGCGGTCGCGGAGGCCGCCGTGATCGGTGTGCCCGACACGCGCTGGGGCGAGCAGGTGACCGCGTTCGTTCGACTCCATGCAGGCGTGAGCACAACGGCCGATGTGTTGCGCGCCCACGTGCGAGAGCTGCTCGCACCCCACAAGGCCCCGGTCAACTGGGTGTTCGTCGACGAGTTACCGATGACCGCGTCGGGCAAGATCCAGAAGTTCGCACTCCTCGAGCAATGGCACGCGGCCGAACGGCGACCTATCGCGTGAAGTTGATCGTGAGCGAGAGGCGCTCGATGAGCCATTCACCATCGCGAAGGACAAGGCGGTCGTCGTACCAACCGTGACCGGTGCTGCCGTCGGAACCGTTCATGTACAACGTGCACCACGAGCCGTGCGCTTCGGTGCTCGACGTGAAGGTGATGATCGGGTTCGTGGCGTAGTGCATCGTGGGCTTGGCCGCGAGGTTCGTGCGTATCGTCTGCACGATCGTGTCGCGCGACCGCATGATCGACGTGATGCCCGCGACGATCTTGTGCAGCTCGGCGTCGATAGTGAAGATGCGACCCAGCTCGTCCCATCGCTTGCGATCGATCGCATGGCAGTAGCGGGCCTTGAGCGTCTCGATCTGGCGATGGTTGCTCATCTCATCTGGCGTCATGGATCTCATCTTCGCGCGCCCACGCCACGCGACGTTCAGGCCGGGTGCCCGTCACCGTTTGCAATTCTTCGTAAGGTGGCGTGCCATGGGGGAATCAATGATCATCTCGAGCACCGCGACTCCGGTCGCGTCGTCCTTTCTTGCCCCCTACGGTCCGGCGTTGCAACAACGGCCTCGACCGACGTTTCGCGGGGTAGTTGCCGCCGCGGGCGGTGCCTTGGTCGGCATCGGCGTGGGCGCGATCGCCGGACTCTGGCTGACGCTCGTGGCCCTCGCCGTGGACACCAACGTCCTCTCCGACGCCCCGACCCAGGTGTTCCAGAAGCACGAGGACTGGTCGTTGTCGTTGGCGGTGGGCGTGGTCTACCTGTTGTCGGGCCTGGTGTTCGATCGCAAGGGCCGGGCCGGTTTCTCCACACCGTTCTTCGCGATAGGCGACATCGCGTTCTATATAGGGGTGACGGGGACGGTGTCGCAAATCGACGGGGTCGGTGGGCCGCTTCTCGTCGTCCTGGCCAGCCTCGCGCTCACGTTCGTCGGTGGTGCCGGCGGACGGAGACTGACCACGTGGCTCGGCGGTGGTGGCGTCGTCATCGGAAGTCTGACCTTGACCGCGCAGTTGCTCGACACCGACAAGGTCGTGCCGAACGCGCTGCTGATCCTGGTGTTCGGCGTCGCGTTGCTCGCGCTCGTGTTCGCCATGTCGACTGCGCGCGTGTCCGAAGATCTCGCAGCCTCGAGCGTGGCCGAGACCGACGACGCCACTGAGCCCATGCCCTCGGGCGAGCACTGACCCTGCGTCGACCCTCAAGAATCGGCGCCTGCGGCCGACCTGTGGTTCGTGGTCCGTCTACGAGCGGCGTGGACCCGTTCGCAGACGCCGCGTTGCTCGAGTGGCTCACCGCCGAGCGGAGGTTCGAGATGATCAATCGGCGGCGACTCCTGAACGGTGAGATCCAGGTCACCTTCGCGCTCGATGAAGCCCGTCCGGCGTCGGTCGTGGGCGATTTCAACGATTGGGACCCGTACCGCAATCCGCTCGTGCCGCGTTCCACCGGGTTGCGTTCGGCCGCGGTCGTCGCCTGCGAAGGTGCCGTGCTGCGATTTCGGTACCTGGCCGATGCCGGCGAGTTCTTCGACGATCCCGATGCCTACGCGTTCGAGGACAACGGCCAGGGCGGCACACACAGCGTCGTCGTCGCGTCCATCGCGGACGGTGCCACACCTTGAGCGACGGATCGCGCCCGATCACCCCCCTTCGGGTGGTGTTCGTGTCGGCCGAGGCCAGCCGCGTGGCTCAGGTCGGCGGGTTGGCCGACGCCACCGCGGGCTTGGTGAACAAGCTTCGCCAGCTCGGCGTGAACGTCCATCTCATCGTGCCCGAGTACGGCGGGGTCGAGCTCGACGACGAGATACGCGAACCGCTCCCGATGCCCACCGGCTCGGGGCCCGCGTTCGCTCGCCACGGCCATCGACGCGGTCTGGGCGCCGTCACGTTGATCTCCGCACCCGGCATCGCGCGCTCACACCCCTATCTCGATCCGCGCACCGGCTTTGGATGGACCGACAACAACGAACGATTCCTCGGGTTCTGCGCCGCGGCGGCCGCGCTCATCGAGCTCGACCCACCCGACATCGTGCACCTCAACGACTGGCATTCGGCACCGATCATCTCGTGGCTCGAACCCTCCCTCTGCACGGTTCTGACCATCCACAACCTCGCGCACCAAGGGGTCATGCCTGCAGCGCTGGCCCATCTCTTCGGCCCCCGACGCGCGGCATTCGAACGACACGGCGAGCTCAACGCGCTCGCCGGCGCGATCGTCTTGGCCGACCTCGTTGTCACCGTGAGCCCTTCTTACGCCGACGAGATCACCCGGCCCCGCGGCGGCAACGGGCTCGAAGACCTACTTCATGCACGCGGCGACACGCTCGTGGGTATTCGCAACGGCGTCGAGCCCGATGAGTGGCGCCCCGACCTCGACCTGCGCCTGCCGGCCTCGTTCGACGGAACCGACCTCGTGGGCAAGCGGGCTTGCCGGCGCATGCTGCTCGAGCGCGCCGGGCTCGGCCCGGTCGACAACCGCCCGGTGATCGGCATGGTGGCCCGGCTCACCGAGCAAAAAGGGGTCGACATCGCACTCGCGCTCACGTCACAGGTCGAGGCGTTCGGCGCCCGGCTCGTGCTCGTCGGCGACGGCGAACCGACCCTGTGGCGACATGCCGAGGCGACGCAACGGCAGTACGCGACCACGATGCGGGCCCTGCCCTTCGAGGACCGCACCGCGCACCTCGTCGTGGCCGGCAGCGATCTGCTGCTCATGCCGAGCCGGTTCGAGCCCTGCGGACTCCCCCAGATGCAAGCCATGCTCAGCGGCACGATCCCCGTGGTGACCGGTGTGGGGGGCCTTCGCGACACGGTGATCGACGCCGACCTGACACCGGCGACGGGAACGGGGTTTGTTGCGCGTGACCCGACGGTCGCGTCGGTCGGCGACGCCCTCGAGCGTGCCCGACGCGCATGGGCCGATAGGCCGCGGCGTACCGCGATCCAGCAGCGCGGGATGGCCCTCGATTGGTCCTGGCAGCAGCCGGCCAAGGCGATGATCCGCTGCTATCAGGGGGCACTTGGCCGCCAGTTCGAAGATCCGACCGACAAGCCCTCGGACGTTATCGATCTCACCCGGCTCCCCGCGCCCGCCCGCGGCGATTGTCAGGGCTCGCGGAATGACACTCACTTTCCTAGCCGTCCGATGTCGCGCTGACGCCACGTCGAACGCGGGTCCGAAGTCTCCTCGACAACGTCGAGGGGTACGTGACGAACCGCTGATGCAACGAACTACCCGAGCTGCGTACGCTCGCCGTCGCGGGCGACAACGGCCTGCCAACCGTCGCGTCGGCGATCATCGCCTCGAGTGTGTTCGCTGATTCTGGTTCGCCGCGGACGAGGTACACGGTTTCGGGTGGCTGGTCGGCGGTGTCGAGCCATGCGATCAGCTCGGACCTGCACAGGACCCCGCAACTTGCGGTGCCACGCGCGTGTGCCGCGAATGGCCAGAGGCACCGAGATGACGTAATATCGTTCTCATCAATGGTTCCACGGCCTCTGTGCACACGCGATGACATCTATCGAAAGTACACATAACGCTCCGACCGCCCCGTCCATACCGATACGTCGACGAAGAGTCGGGGCCGAGCAGCAAAGAGGCAGGTGCATGGCGTGAGCGCCAGCGTGGGAAAGGGTGACCCGGACGCTGCGATGTCGGTGCGTGTCGCCGACGTACAACACGTCGAGCGGGCCGCCGCGCCCGCGGACGCCCAGGTCATCGAGCTCCGCCCACACCATCAACGCCCCTCCGGCTCCCGCGCCACTCGTGTGGTGGCAGACGGGAAGCACCTGTCGGTGGCCGGCGAGCCGTTCCGCGTGCGGGGCGTCACCTACGGCTCGTTCGTTCCTCGCCGTGACGGCGCCTGCTACCCCGAAACCCCGCAGTTGCGCGCCGACTTCCAGCAGATGGCGGCGCTCGGGCTGAACACGGTTCGGGTCTACACGGCCCCGACTCTCGATCTGGTCGAGGCCGCGGCCGACGTCGACCTGCGCATCATCGCCGGGGTCGACTACCGCGACTGGCGCTACCAGGCGCGCCCAGGCAGGGCGGCCCAGCGCGCCGTGCGAGACGCTGGACGCCGCGCGCTCGACGAGGCGCTGCGCTGGTGCGCGGAACGCCCCGAGGTGCTCGCTCTGTCCGTCGGCAACGAGGTTCCCGCCGACATCGTGCGCGTGCACGGCATCGGTGCAGTGCAGGACGTGCTCTCCGAGCTCGTCGAACACGTCCATCGCGCCGATCCCGACGTGCTCGTGACGTACACGAACTTCCCGACGACGGAGTACCTGCACGTCGACGGCCAGACGCTGGCGACGTTCAACGTTTTCCTCGAGGACCCCGCGACTCTGCGCAAGTACCTCCGGCATCTACAGGTGGTCAGCGGAGCGTTGCCGCTCGTGCTCACCGAGCTCGGTCTCGCAGCGGTCGTGCACGGCGACGACGCACAGGCGCAGGCACTCGCGTGGCAGTTGCGAGCCGTCGATACGGCCGGATGCGCCGGCGCCACGGTGTTCGCGTTCACCGACGAGTGGGGCGTCAACGGGCAGCCCGTCGAGGGGTGGGGCTTCGGCGTCACGACCAAGGAGCGCGTGCCGAAAGCGGCGGCGGCGGCCGTGCGCGGGTGGTCGCGCACCGAGGTGGCACACCTGAACAGGCAATGGCCCAGCATCAGCGTGGTCGTCTGTGCCTACAACGAGCAACGCACGATCGAGCAATGCCTCGCGTCGCTAGCGCGTTGCGACTACCCGGAGCTCGAAGTGCTCGTGTGCGACGACGGGTCCACCGACCGCACCCTCGCGATCGCGCAGTGCTTCCCTTTCCGTATCCTCGGGCTCCCCCACGCCGGCCTCAGCCAGGCCCGCAATGCCGGCATCGCAGCGGCGACGGGTGACATCGTCGCCTTCCTCGATGCCGACGCCGCGTGTCATCCGCAATGGCCGTGGCACCTGGCGCTCGCATTCGAGAACGACCGCGTTGTCGCGGCCGGGGGACCGAACCTCCCGTTCCCCGACGCGCCGCTCGTCGAACGCGCCGTGGCCCTGTCACCGGGAGCGCCGACCGAGGTGCTGTTGAGCGACGACCGCGCCGAGCACGTGCCGGGCTGCAACATGGCCTTCCGACGCGAGGCGATCAACGCCGTCGGCTGCTTCGACCCCGTCTACACGAGCGCCGGCGACGACGTGGACGTGTGCTGGAAGTTGCTCGACCAAGGCGGCGAGATCGCGTTCTCTCCCGCCGCCCAGATCCACCACCATCGACGAGCGACCGTGAAGGGATACCTGCGCCAACAACGCGGCTACGGGCGCGCCGAGAAGCTGCTGTGGCCGGCGCACCGGCACCGCTTTAATCGACTCGGCCAGGCGCGTTGGGCCGGGTTCATCTACGGCGGTGCGCGGCTCCTCCCGTCGGTGCTTCGCCCGGTCGTCTACCACGGCTACCAGGGCCACGCACCGTTCCAACCCGTCACCTCACGGCCGTCCGAGACCGCGCTCGGGTGGACGGGCGCGCTCCTCCCGGTGTCGGTGCCGGTGGCCGTCGCGGGTTTGGTCGCCGGCGTCGCGCTGTCGCCGTGGTGGCTGCTGCTCAGCGCGCTGACCTTGCTCGGGGTTCTCGCCTACGGTGTCGGCGTGGCTGTTTCGTTGCCCGTCGCGCGCACCGAACCCGAGCCGCGCAAGTTGCGGCTCTTGGTTGGCGCGCTCCACATAGCGCAACCCTTCGTGCGCACTTGGGGACGCATGCGGGGGCCACGGCGGCCGAAGCTCGAACCGGTGCCGCGGCCATGGTGGGGCGACCGCGCCACGTGGCTCCAGGACCTCGAACGGCAGCTGCGGGCACGCGGCGCGAACGTACGCATCGGCGGCCCCGAGGACGACTGGGATCTGGAGGTGCGGGGTATCTTCAGCCGGGTGCGCATCACGACGGCGATCGCCTGGAAGTGGGAGCCGCAGCGGCGGATGCAATTGGGGTTCGGCCGCGGTGTTGCGGCCGTCGTTGCGTGTGGAATTGTCGCGATCGCATCTGCCATTCCGGCGTTGCTTCTGCTGCCGGTCGGCGCTGCGGTATTCACCTGGGGCGACGCGATTCGGCTGAAGCGCGCGGCGTCGTTTGCCCAGTCCGCATGTCTCGCAGACGCACCGCGATGAATGTTCGGCGCGCCGCCAACAAAGTCGCAGATGCGATCGTTGCGCGGTGCTCGCCGATACGGGGGCGCGCTCGCGCTGGAATGGTCGCTGGAGTCTTTGAGATGGGTGCGCTGCGACGCCGCGTCGAGCGGGGTTTGACGCGCTCCACCGTCGGCGCTGCGCCATGACCTCGCTCGAGGAGCAGCGACCGCGACCACCGCGGACACGATCGGCGCGCCCAACAGCACCATCCGTGACCGCGCGGGGCCGTAACGGGCGTCGGCCAAAGGACCCAAAGTCGAGTTACTACCGCGACCGGGTGCTGTTGGGGCGCGTCCTCGGAGCGACTCGAGGTTACCGGCGGCGTCTCGTGGGAATCTTCATCCTGAGTCTCGTTGATACTCCCCTGTTCTTGCTCGCTCCGATACCGCTCGCGATCGCGGTCGATTCCGTTCTCGGCGCGAAGCCGGTGCCAAGCTTTCTGCACGCGGCGCTTCCCCACTCGCTGACCCGCAACCAGCTCCTTATGGCCGCCGCCGGCTTGCAGGTGCTGATAGTCCTGCTCACAAACCTGCGGGCTCTCATCAGTCAGGTTTTGGAGACGTCCACCAGCGAGCGGCTCACGTTGTCGTTTCGTTCCCGACTCTTCAGCCACGTCCAACGACTCTCGTTCACCTTCCACGATCGTCGCGGAACCACCGACTCGCTCTACCGCATCCAATACGACACACCAGCACTAGGCGGGGTAACTGTCGAATGCGTGATCCCCATCATCTCGGCGGGTATCACCCTTGTTTCGGTGTTTTATGTCATCGTCGGTATCAACGTCGGTCTCGCCATGATCGCCCTTGCCGTGGCGCCCCCTCTTGGGCTCCTGTCAGCTCGCTTCAAGAACAAGATCCGCGTGCAATACAACGAGTCGAAGCAGCTCGACAGCTCGGCGATGGCGGTCGTGCAAGAGGCGCTCAGCACTTTTCGCGTCGTCAAGGCCTTCGGCCGTGAGGACGCCGAACACCAGCGATTTCTGCGCCACGCCGATCGGAGCGTGGCGGCCAAGATCCGGCTCTCATGGACCCAGGGTCTTCTGTCGCTCCTGGTCGATCTGGTCACGGCGTTCGGCACCGGCGCGGTGCTTTACGTTGGGGTACGCGACGTGCAGTCACGCGTGCTCACCCTCGGCGAATTGCTGATTGTCATCAATTACGTCTCACGTTTGTACAGCCCGCTCAGGACTGTCGCGCGCAAACTAGCGGACCTTCAGGGCAGCCTCGCTAGCGCGCAACGCGGCTTCGAGATTCTCGATGAGGAGCCCGAGATAACGGACCGACCCGACGCTCGCTCGCTCGGGCACGCTGTTGGCAACATTGAACTCCGGGGAGTTTCGTTTGACTACAACGGCGAACAACGAGCACTCCGTGACGTTTCCCTCGTCGTCCCGGCCGGCACCCGCGTCGGGATCTCCGGGCGAAGCGGTGCCGGGAAAACGACGCTCGTCAGTCTGCTGATGCGGTTTTACGACCCGACGCTCGGCGCGATCCTGCTTGACGGCGTCGATCTCCGCGAGTACCGGATCGCGGACCTTCGAAGCCAGTTTGCCCTCGTGCTCCAGGAGCCCGTCCTTTTCGCGACATCGATCCGAGAGAACATCGCATATGGAAGGCCCGGAGCTGCCTTGGATGACATCGTCGCGGCAGCGGAGATGTCGGAAGCGCACAAGTTCATCACCGCACTGCCGAACGGCTACGACACGCTCGTAGGTGAGCGCGGCATGCGGCTCTCTGGAGGCGAACGCCAACGTATCTCGCTTGCGCGCGCATTCCTCAAGGACGCACCGATACTCATCCTCGACGAGCCGACGAGCTCGGTTGATGTCACGACGGAGACGGCCATCATGGAGACGATGCGAAAGCTCATGGAGGGTCGAACAACGTTCATGATCGCTCACCGTCTCAGTACGCTTCAACACTGCGATGTGACACTCGAGATAGAGAGCGGTCGTCTGTCAACGCCGGGAATCGTGAGACCACCAACGGAGAGCGTGAGACCGGCCATCCAGACGCCCGACGCCGAGATCGAGGGGTGCCACTCGGCGACGCAGCTCCTCGCGACCTTCTTCGCCGATTATCCTGACTATCGCAAAGCGACCCCGCGGTCCGATGAGAAGTGAACGTCGCCGCCCAAAATGTTGTGACGAGCTGCCACCGGCAGTACGCCGGCACCACGGAACGCTCGGTAAAGCGCTCGACCCCGGGCGGCTTTTCCCGACCGAAGAAGCTTCAAGGCTGGGAGAGACAACGAGATGGGGCTGAGCCGGTTGCGCATCGTCGTCCTGGGCATGATGGGACGGTCGCCGTTCGGAGGCCAAACATGGCTGTATTTGAATTGGCTACGCGGTTTGCAGCGGCTCGGTCATGACGTCTGGTATGTCGAAGACGACACCGTCTGGCCATACGACCCGATCAGAAACACAGTGACCGACGATTACCGCTACGCAGTGCGACACATCCAGAGATGTCTTGACCGTGTCGGTCTGTCGGAACGCTGGGCGTACCGCCTCGCTGATCGCAGCGATGCGACTGCCGGGCTCTCGGAAACACAGCTCACCGAGCTGTACAGATCTTGCGACCTCCTGCTCAACATCGTGGGTGCGACAGCGCTTCGTGATAGCCATCGAGCGGCACCATACAGGGTGTATATCGAAACCGATCCGGTGACATTGGAACTAGAGCTCGCCCGAGGCGATAGCTGGTCGCCGTTCGACGATCACCACGTGATCGCCACCTACGGCGAGAATTACGGCGCACCCGATTGTGGCGTGCCGCTCGGCGGGCGAACCTACCTAAAAACACGCCAACCCGTCGACCTCGAACTCTGGCCAATGGCAGCAGACCCCTCGCCACGATGCTTCACGACCATCGGGAACTATCGGCAAGAGGGAAAAGACGTGGAGTATCAAGGCGACATCTATCGATGGAGCAAACATCACGAGTGGGAACGCTTCCTCGATCTGCCCAAGCGTCTCGCCCAACCGTTCCAGCTTGCGCTTCAGGTAGACGACGACGATCGGAAACGCTTGGAGCAATGCGGATGGGGAGTTGTGCCCGCGTTGGAGATGTCGCTGGATGTTTTCGGTCGTTACCAGACGTACATT
>JANMVY010000675.1:0-3048 GCA_031393535.1 Actinomycetes bacterium
GCCGTGGCGGCCACTGCGACCGCGGGTGCTCCGCCGAGCTCGCGGGCCGTCGCGCTCGCCCGTTCGGTCAGCGCTGCCCAGCTGCACGAGACGCCGGCCCCCTGGACCGCGGCGCCACGGTCGCCGTAGACACCATCGAGCGCGGGCAAAAGGCCGGTCTTTCTCGCGGTCATCACCGCGAAGCCTGCCACGCGACCGCGCCCGCGCGACATCGGGTTCCCGCGTGGTTCGCGACAACCCCACTACATTGACGGTCGTCGATGCAGACATCTTGGACTGCATCGACATCTGGCGAAATGCGGCCACACGATTCGGAGGGGCCATGGCGGCCAAGACCACGATCAAGGTGCGCTCCGCGGCCTCGACCGCATGCTGCGCGCCGCTCGGTGCGCCCGATCTCTCAGATGCCGACGTGGCGATGCTGGCGCACGTTTTCGCGGCACTCGCCGACCCGGTGCGAGTCCGACTGCTCAACCTCGTGGCCAACGCACCGGCTGACGGCGTGTGCGTGTGCGACCTCGTCGAGTCGGTCGAGCGCTCGCAACCCACAGTGAGCCATCATCTCAAAATCCTTCGCGACGCGGGCCTGGTCGACAGCGAGCGTCGCGGTACGTGGATGTACTACCGGCCCGACCGTGTAGCCATTGCGGCGTTGCGCGCCAGCATCATGTGACCTCGCGTCGCGACCCGACCGTTCCGCGGTTCATCGGATCGTCACGGCCGAAGTCGCACACGGCCACATGCCCGGCCAACCTTCGATAGCGTCACCGGCGCATCGCGGAAAGGAGGGGGAGATGTCACCACGCACACGCCGCTGAACCGGCTCGATCTGCGCCCGGTCGGGCGTCACCCCCGCAGCCCTACCGTCTCCCCCGTCGCACTGAGCGAGGGTCACGCCTCGGCTGCGGACGTACCAACACGTTCGTTCGAAGCCTCGGAGGCACCCCATGGAGTTCACATCCCGGCGCGTACGCGCTCGTACCCTCGTGCTCGCGCTCTGCGGCGCGTTCTCGCTCCTCGTCGCGGCGTGCGGCGACGACGGCACGACGAAACCCGTCACAGCATCCGCCTCGGGGTCGACCCCGGCATCCGCGGTGTCGACCGGTACCCGCGGTCGCACGCTGAAGATCAGCGCGATACCCGATCAAGATCCGCAGAAGCTGGCTGCGCGCGACGGCGCCCTGGGGTCGTACCTGCACGCGAAGCTCGGCGTACCGGTGGAATATGTTCCGGTCACCGATTACGCCGCGTCGGTGAGCTTGTTCAAGACCGGTGACCTCGATCTTGTCTTCTACGGCGGCCTCACCGGGGTGCAAGCCCGGCTGCAGACGCCGAACGCAACGCTCATCGCGCAACGCGACATCGACGACGCCTTCCAGACCGTGTTCATCGCGAGCGCCGCGTCGCGGATTGCTCCGGTCACCGATGTCAAAGGGCTCGCGACGTTCAAGGCCAAGCGCTTCACCTTTGGCAGCGAGTCATCCACCTCGGGTCGCATGATGCCCGAGTACTTCCTCGACCAAGCCGGCCTTTCGAGCGACAAGGATTTCGCCGGCGTACCGGGCTACTCGGGGTCGCACGACAAGACCATCGACCTCGTCCAAGCCGGTACCTACGAGGGTGGCGCGCTGAACGTACAGGTGTGGAACGCACGCAAGAAGGCGGGCACGGTCGACACCGGCAAGGTCATCGAGATCTTCGTGACACCGTCGTACCACGACTATCACTGGATCGCCGGTCCGCGGACCAACGAACGCTTCGGCGCCGGATTCACCGACAAGATCACCGCCGCGATTCTCGGTCTCGACTACGCGAACACCGACCAGGCCAAGGTGCTCGACGGATACGGCGCGAAGAAGTTCATCGAGACCAAAGCAGACAACTACAAAGAGGTCGAGTCGATCGGCCGCAAGCTCAAGCTCATCAACTGATGAAGACCGTCGTCTCGCTGCGCGCGGTGCGCGTCACGCTGGGCGTGAACGTGGCGCTCGACGGTGTCGACCTCGACATTCGGCCCGGCGAGCGGGTTGCGCTCGTCGGGCCGAGTGGCGCGGGCAAGACGACCGTGCTCCGCGTGTGCAACGCGACCATTCGTCCGACGAGCGGTACGGCGCGTGTGCTCGACCTCGACCTCGCGCAATCGAACGCGCGCGACGTGCGCTCGGTGCGGCGACGCATCGGTACCGTGCACCAGCAACTGCATCTGATCGGGCCGCTGCGTGTGATTCACAACGTCAACGCCGGCCACCTCGGTGCATGGACCCGCGGTCGTGCGCTGCGGTCACTCATGCGTCCGGTGCAGGTCGCGCAGGCAACAGAAGCACTTGCGAGCCTGGGCATGGCGGCCAAGATCGACGAACGCACCGACCGCCTCTCGGGCGGCGAGCAACAGCGTGTCGCACTCGCGCGCGTGCTCGTGCAGGACCCCGAACTGATCCTGGCCGATGAACCGGTCGCGAGCCTCGACCCGGCGCGCGCGGAGGAGGTGATGGATCTGCTCTGCGACGTGGTTGGCGGCCGTGCTCGCACGCTCGTCGTGAGCTTGCACGATTTCGATCTCGCGCGTCGGCGTTGCGACCGGCTGATCGGCCTGCGCGCCGGCCGCGTCGTGTTCGACGAACCAGCCACCGAAGTGACCGATGCAATGGGGGCGTCGCTCTACCGGATCGCGCCATGACCGGCCCGCGCGCGCTCACCGACCTCACCGACCGAGAGCTCGGCTCCAGCGCGCCCGCGGCAAATCGACATGAACGCACGGCGCGCGGGTCGAGCACCTCGGGGACGCTCACCGGCCGCGCCTGGGCCATGCTGGCCGTCCTCGGTGTGGCCTGGGCGCTCTGGCACGCGGGAATCGGACGCCGCGCACTCGTGAACCCGGGCGGGTGGACCCTGCAACGGCGGTTCTGGGCCGCAGCGGTGCATCCCGAGCTCTCCTCGGGGTTTCTTGCGACCACGTGGCGCGACGCGCTCAAGACCATGGCCTACGCCTCGCTCGGTACCGCGCTGTCGGTGATGATCGGCATTCTCGGTGGCATCGCGATCAGCGAG
>JANMVY010000682.1:0-2249 GCA_031393535.1 Actinomycetes bacterium
GCCGATGTCGGCACCCTCACCGATGACCGTGCGACCCTGCAGCATCGTGCCGGGGAAGATCGTGACGTCGGCGCCGATGCGCACCGTGGTGTCGATGTAGGTGTGCGCAGGGTCGACGAGGGTGACGCCACGCTCGAGCCAGGTCAAGTTGGTACGGCGGCGCAGCTCGGCTTCGACGCGGGCGAGTTGTACCCGGTCGTTCACCCCATAGATGTCGGTGGTGTCGAGCACCTGGTGCGTGCTGACGGGGTGGCCTGTCTCGGCCAGAACCCGCACGACGTCGCTCAGGTAGAACACACCTCGCGCGTTGCGCGGGTTCACGCGCCGCAACGCCGGTGCGAGCAGGCTGCGCCGGAAGCAGTAGATGCCCGCACACACTTCGGTGATCGCCTGTTCGACTTCGCTCGCGTCGGACTCCTCGACAACGCGCGTGACCAAACCGGCCTTGCCGCGCACGACACGAGCGTAGCCCGACGGGTCGGCAGGCTCCGCAGTGAGCATGGTGATCGCCGCGCCCGAGACTTCGTGCTCGGCGACGAGAGCCGCAAGCGTCGCGGCGCGCACCAACGGCATGTCACCTGGTAGCACGATGACGATCGCGTCGTCTTCGTCTTCTTCTTCGTAGCCGAACGCCGCGACGCCAACGCTTGCCGCGTCGCCAGTGCCGCGTGCGAAACGCTGTTCGACGAACTCGAGCAGCATGTCGGGCCCGTCTTCTTGGAGCTTCTTGGTGACCCGCTCGGCCCCCGTGCCAACGACCACGACGGTGCGGGCAACGCCGATCTCGCTCAACGCGTCGAGCTCGTAGAGCACCATCGCCTTGCCGCACAGCACGTGAATCGGCTTCGGCCGGTTCGACTTCATGCGCGTGCCGTCACCGCCGGCGAGGACGATGGCAGACAGAGGGCCCGAGACCATCCGACTGTTCTACCGTGCTCCCGCACCGATCGCGCGCATTCGATAACGTCGCGGCGACCGCAGCGGACCGCACGAAAAGAGGCGAACGCATGAGCCCACCCGACCACGCGAACCACGAGCACCCCCAACTCGGGGCGCCACTCGCCGGCCTCCGGGTACTCGACCTGTCGCAGGTGATGTCGGGACCGCTGTGCGGCCGGGCGCTTGCGGACCTCGGCGCCGAGGTGATCAAAGTCGAGAAGCCGGCCGGCGACATCACGCGTACGGTGCCGCCCTTCGTCGACGGCAACGGCGTGTATTTCACCCACGTCAACGCCGGAAAACGCGGCATCACAGTCGACCTCCGCCACCCCGATGGGGCGTCGCTCGTACGGCGCATGGCGCTGATGTCCGATGTCCTCCTCGAGAACTTCCGACCTGGGGTGCTGGCTCGTCGCGGCCTCGGCGCCGACGAGTTGCTCCGTGAGCACCCCCGCCTCGTGTACTGCTCGATCACGGGGTGGGGCCAGGAAGGACCCTGGGCCCAACGACGAGCGTACGCACCGCTCGTGCACGCGCAAGCCGGCCGCATCGAGCTTGCGGCACGCCTGCGTGGCGAGGCCCCGCGCCAGGAGGTGCATGTACACGCCGACATCTACACGTCGTTCACCGCGTTGAGCGCGATCCTCGCCGCGTTGGTGCAACGCGAGCACACCGGATTCGGCCAGCACCTCGACGTCGCGATGGGCGACGCGATGGTGTACACGGATGAATGGGCCTCGACCGATCTCGCGGGCTACGGCACCGAACGGGTGATGGACATTTGGAACCATGTCATCCTTCCGCTCGCCGATGGCTCGCTGGTCACCCTCGTCGGGAGCCCGGTGCGCATGTTCGATCGGTGGGTGGCCGCGCTCGGCGGTGCCCAGCGCACGCAGCCGACCTCCGACGAAGACGCGCTCGCGGCGGTTGCCGCGCTCGTCGCGCAAGTGCCCGACTACCCAACCCTCGAGGTACTGCTCGAGCACGAACCGATGCTCGTCGCGGAAGTGCGCTCGGTGGCCGAGCTCGCCGAAACCGACTGGGCGCGCGAGCGTGACGTGTTCGTCGAGGTTCGCCCCGGTGCGCGAATCGTCCGCGCGCCGTTTCGTAGCCGCCACGCCGACATCGGCGTCGCCGGCGACGCTCCGTTGCCCGACGAGCACACCGACGACGTGCTGCGCAGCGTGCTCGACCTCGACGACGACTCGATCGCCGCGCTGCGGGCGACCGGCGCGATCCGCTGACCCGCGCTCCCGCGCTCCCGCGCTCCCGCGCTCCCGCGCTCCCGCGCTCCCGCGCTCCCGCGCTCC
>JANMVY010000689.1:0-1781 GCA_031393535.1 Actinomycetes bacterium
GTTGAACCCCATGCTGCGGGCGCTGCACACGCCGCACGCGGGGAGATCGTGCAGCCAATTGTCCCAGACCTCCACGTGGTGGGACCCTTCGATCACACCGATGCCGGTGACGTTGTCGTGCTTGGCGTCGTTGATGCTGAAGACTTCCAGGCCCTCGATGTGCACGTTGTAAGAGTTGGCGACTGACAGAATCCAGTACGGGTTTGCGGTCTGTTTGATCGTGGGGCGTGCCGTCGGGCCCGAACAGATCGTGATGTCCGACTTGTTCGTGATTGCGACCTCGTAGGAGATCACGTAGTCGCCGGGGCTCACCACGAGGGTGTCACCGTTCGAAAGTGCCGTTACAGCCGTTGCGAGATTCTGACCGACGCTGACTGTCTTCTTCTTGGCACCCAGGCCGTCCAGGTATACCTGGGTGCATTTGCGCTGAGGCGTGAAGTCGAGCGATGCCGACGTCGCGGACCCAGCCGTCGTGGCGGGCACAATCACCAATGCGGCCACGAACGCGAGCACCGCGCCAAAACCGGCGCTTTTCGGCATCTTTCCCATGGGCCCCTCCGGAATTTTGGCCGGAGGGTAACAGGCTCTTCGCGAATGATGGAGGTGCTCCACACCCTCGTTCGCGAAGAGTCGTCAAGGTGTTTGCGCCAGTCATGTCGGTACCCCTCGTTGATCGCGTGCCCCGCGCGTGGCCGGCCAGCGCGTGGCCGGCCAGCGGCCGCTGCGCACGCCGAGTAGGAAGAGCTCGACCATGTGGTCGAAGGTTGCATCGGCTCCGCCGTGAGCAAAGGCGCCTGATGCCTCACCCTGTACGAAGCCGCGGGTCATGGCGCTGAATATGCGGTGCGCGTGGCGCACTTGTGTCTCGCTCAGCTCGTACTCCCGCAGCGCGGCGCGTATCGGCTCGGCGAGCCGCAACCCGGCCGCGTCGTGCCCGGGGCTTCGGCCGTCTTGGCTCGCGTGCATCGCCTGCACGCGACCGGGATGGCGGCTGTTGTACGCGCGCTGCACACGGGCGATCGCGGTGACTGCGTCGTCGCCGGAGCGCCCCAACGCGGCTGACCACAACTCGTCGGCGAGATCGTTCATCGACGCAAGAGCCAGACGATGGAAGAGATCGTCGATCGAGTCGACATGGGTGTACAGCGACGTCACGTGGCAACCGAGCTCGCGCGCAACCCGCCCGAGCGTCACAGCCCGCAACCCGTCTTTGTCCGCGACATCGAGAGCCACTCCGACGACGCGCTCAGGCGTGATCGAACGGGCCGAGCGCGCAGCGGGGCGGGGAACGCGCGGCGCGGCCATGCGGGCATCCTACGGCTCGCGATCCGAGACGTCTAGGGTTTTATCCCTATGCTATTTGGATGCCGCGGACCGGGGCCGGGCCAGGGGGCCGCCATGACCGATTGTGAGCCGGCGAGGGTGCTCGAGGGCATCGACGTTCTCGAGCTCTCGCACGGCATGGCGGGCGCGATCACCACCATGCTGCTCGCCGATCACGGTGCGCGTGTCACGTGCGTCGATAGGCCCGGTGTCGATCCGTACGCGACGTGGCCCGGCTCGCGTGTGTGGGCAAGCGGCACGCCATGGCCTCGACCACACCGCGACCGCGGCGAGCAACCCACGGGTGATCACGTGCGCCGTCACCGGCTACGGCCACGGCAACCGCCACGAGGACCGACCCGGTGTCGTCCTCGCGCACTACCAGCCCGAGATGGCCGCAGCAATCGCCCGTTTTCCCAGCACAGAGTGGGTGCGTGTGGCGCGCGAGTACGGCGTGC
>JANMVY010000601.1:0-2710 GCA_031393535.1 Actinomycetes bacterium
CCCGATGCACCGGGAGCCGATTCGCGACGACCACGAGGTCGAGCGTGTCCTGCATCGATCAACCGCCCCGCCGACGCCGCGGCGTCATGTCGTGGCCCACGAGGCCACGCTACCCCCTACGAACCGCGACCGGCCCTCAGCCTCGTCTGGTCGCACCCACGCTCAGCGCCGCCGGGTCGCACCACGCTCAGCGCGGAGCGCGCGGCATGCCCAGCGCAACCTGCGAGATGATGTCTCGCATCACCTCGTTGACCCCGCCGCCGAACGTGCGCACTGGCGCCGCGCGGTAGGCGTGCTCGAGCTCGCCGGCCAGCGCAGCCCCAGGGCTGTCCTTGCGCAACAGCGCCGGCTGACCGACGACCTCCATCAACAGGCGGAGCGCCTCGATCTGGAACTCGGTGCCGAACACCTTCATGGCCGACGCCTCGGCCGGGCCGAGCTCGCCGGTCTCGAGCCCGCTCGCCACCTTCCAGTTCCACAACTTCAGGGCATCGTTCTTCGCGTGGACGCGGGCGAGCGCAAGTTGGACCCATTGCTCGTCGACCACGCGGCGGCCGTCGTCGAGACGGGTCTCCTGGGCCCATCGCAGCACGCGTTGCAGGGGGCCTGCGATGGTGCCCGCCGGTGCAAGGCCCACGCGTTCGTGGTTCAGCTGCGCGGTGACGAGGCGCCAGCCGCCGTTGACCTCGCCGATGATCGCGGTGTGTGGCACGCGGACGTTGTCGTAGTAGGTCGCATTGGTGTGTCCGCCTCCCAGCAACCAGATGGGTGAGTGCGCGAATCCGCGAAGCGATGTGTCGACCGCGAAGATGGTGATGCCCTTGTGCTTCGGCGCGTGCGGATCGGTACGGGTCGCGAGCCATACCCAGTCGGCGTCGTGGCCGCCCGTAGTCCAGATCTTCTGGCCGTTGATGACCCATTCGTCGCCGTCACGCACCGCAGTCGTGGTGAGCGACGCAAGATCTGTGCCCGCGCCCGGTTCGCTGTACCCGATCGCGAAATGCAGCTCGCCGGCCAGGATCTTCGGAAGGAAGTACGACTTCTGCTCGGGCGTGCCGAACGACTGGAGCGCGGGGCCGACCGTGTTCAACGTGACGAAGGGCAGCGGTACGCCCGCAGTGTTCGCTTCCTCGAAGAAGATGAGCTGTTCGATCGGGGTGAAACCCTGGCCGCCCCACTCCTTTCGCCAACCGACGCCGAGCCACCCGTCGGCGCCCATCTGACGCACAATCTCGCGAAAGGTCGGGCCGCCCGCGTGCTCGCCCTTGCCGAGCTTCGCAACCCGCTCCGTCGTCATCAGCGCGGCGAAGTACCGCCGCAACTCGTCGCGCAGCTCGAGCTGGGTGTCGGTCAGCGCAAGATCCATGGTGTTCTCCCGGTCGTTCCCGATACTACCGAGTCGAGCGGCAAGGACCGAAAGCCATCACGCGCCGATGTAACCGATGTCATGGATTGCGCGAGCCGCGTGCACGGCGGCTCTCGGTAGCGCGGCGTAGTCATGCGGGAACAGCTCGCCGGTGGTGGGTGACAGCTCGTCACGCAACGCGGCCGCGCCGGCGAGCGCGACCAGGTGCTCGCGACCGATCTCGAGCACGACCAGATCGGTGCGTCCTCGGTAGTAGCGCGCATACACCCCCGACAGCTGCTCGCGGTACGAGCAATGGATGAACCCCTCGGACGCGAACGCGGAAGGGGCATAGGTATCGCCCGCTCCTGCAGCCAGCCATTCATCTCGCACCGCGAGGTGGAACAATGTCGCCCGCTCGGGCGACTCGTCGTGCACCTCGGGTGCCTCGCTCACGCGATGAAGATGGGGTTGATGGGACTACCGGTGGCGCCGGTGACCTTGAGTGGGGCGACGGTGATGATGCCCTCGTAGGCACCGTCCGTGGCCGGTTCGATCAGGTTCAAGAACTCGAGCATGTAGATGCCTGCGTTCACGAGCAGGATCTTGTGGACGATGAGGAAGTCGTTGTCGTCGAACGGGATCACCTCGACCGCGGCGTTGTCGCAGCCGACCGCGACGATGTCGGATTCGGCGAGCCAGTTCGCGGCGTCGGCGCCGATGCCTGCCTGCTCGAACGGTTGCTGGCCACCCTTGGCAAGGTTGTCCCACCAGAACTGCAAATAACCGGTTCGTACGAGCACGACGTCACCGGCGCGGACGTCGACGCCCTCCTTCGTCGCAGCCGACTTGAGGTCGTTCGATGTGATGTTGCGGCCGAGCGGAACCCATTCGCCCTCGTCGAAATACGAGACCATGTCGAGCAGCACCGCACGTGCGGCGAAGCCGCCGACCTTGTCGATGCCGAGCTTCTGCGCACCGCCGAGAGCATGCATCACGTCGTGACCCACGCCGTTGTAGTGCTTGTAGTCGCCGTAGACGTGCACCAGTGCGTCCATGTGCGACGTCGTGTGCGACGCCATCACCAGAACGTCCTCGTGCGCGCCGGTGCCGGTGTGGCAGCCGTACATCTCGTAGATGCCGTCGTCGGTGGAGTCCTGCAGCGTGAGCCGCATCGGGGTGCCGCGGTAATCCATGAGTGGCACGCCGTGGCCCTGGATCGGAATACCCAAGCTGTAGACCCGACCGGTCGTGATGCTCGCGGTCGCGGCCTTGACGACCTCGGGGGTCAACAAGTTGAGCGACCCGCGCTCGTCTTCGGCGCCCCAACGGCCCCAGTTGTTCTTGCCCATCGACTGCCTCCAA
>JANMVY010000765.1:0-2797 GCA_031393535.1 Actinomycetes bacterium
CTGGGGCATGGCCACCTTCCATCCGACGCTGCCGCGTGGTGCGCGGGTGCGCACGGGTGCGCGTGGGACATTGAAGGAGATCCTCGTCGGCCCCGCGCACGAGAACGACGGCAAGATGAACCTCTTCGGTGGCCTCCGCACGTCGATGGCCACGTGCGGCTACATCGACGTGAAGGACTTCCAGAAGGCCGAGGTCATGGTTGCGCCGGCCTTGCAGACCGAGGGGAAGTCGCTGCAACGCTCGCAGGGCGTCGGCATGGGTCACTGAACCAGATGACCCAACGGTTCGACTCGGTGCTGGTCGTCGACTTCGGCGCGCAATACGCACAACTCATCGCGCGGCGGGTGCGCGAGGCCCACGTCTACAGCGAGATCGTGCCGCACACGATCTCGATCGCCGAGATCGAAGCGAAGAAGCCGTCGGGGATCATCTTCTCGGGCGGTCCGAAATCGGTGCACGTCGAGGGCGCACCATCGATCGATCCCGCGGTGTACGACCTCGGCGTGCCGATCCTGGGCATCTGTTACGGCGCGCAGCTCATAGCCCAACAGCTGGGTGGTCGGGTCGATCGCACCGACCGCGGCGAGTACGGGCGCACGCAGCTGACCGTGCGCGACAACGGCACGTTGTTCGGTGGCGGCATACCCGACGAGCAACAGGTGTGGATGAGCCACTTCGACGCGGTCGTCGCCGCGCCGCCCGGGTTTACGGTCACCGCGACCACGCCCGACACGCCGGCCGCGGGGTTCGAGCACCGCGAACGCGGCATCTACGGGGTGCAGTTCCATCCCGAGGTCGCGCACACGCCCTACGGCCAGCAGGTGATCGAACACTTCTTGTATCGCGCCGCGGGCTGCGAGCCACGCTGGACAATGAGCTCGGTCATCGACACCCAGGTCGAGTTGGTGCAAGCGCAGATCGGCGTTGGTCGCGCGATCTGCGGACTGTCGGGTGGCGTCGACTCAGCGGTTGCTGCCGCGCTCGTGCACAAGGCGATCGGGCCGCAGCTCACGTGCGTCTTCGTCGACACCGGGCTCATGCGCAAGGGCGAAGGCGAGCAGGTCGTCGAGACCTTCCGCCGAAACCAGAAGATCGAGCTCGTGCACGTGCACGCGGCTGACCGGTTCTTCGAGGCGCTCGCCGGTGTGACCGATCCCGAGCGCAAGCGAAAGATCATCGGCGAGCTGTTCATCCGGGTCTTCGAGGACGCGGCGGGCGGCATCGAAGACGCGACGTTCCTCGTGCAGGGCACGTTGTATCCCGACGTGATCGAGTCGGGTACGAGCAAGGCCGCGAAGATCAAGTCGCACCACAACGTGGGCGGCTTGCCCGACGACATGGACTTCGAGCTCGTCGAGCCACTCCGCGCGCTGTTCAAGGACGAGGTTCGCGCCGTGGGCAGCGAGCTCGGTCTGCCCGACGAGATCGTGTGGCGTCAACCGTTCCCCGGTCCGGGTCTCGGCGTGCGCATCATCGGCGACGTCACGCGCGAGAAGGTCGAGATCCTCCAGCACGCCGATGCGATCGTGCGCGAGGAGGTCAAGTCGGCAGGTCTCGAACGCGAGATCTGGCAGGCGTTCGCCGTGCTGCCCGATATTCGCAGCGTGGGCGTGATGGGCGACGAGCGCACGTACGCGCACCCGATCATCATCCGTGCGGTCACCAGCGAAGACGCGATGACCGCCGACTGGGCGCGGTTGCCCTACGAGCTGCTCGAGACCATGTCGAGCCGTATCATCAACGAGGTCCGCGGGGTGAACCGCGTGGCTTACGACATCACGTCGAAGCCGCCGGGCACCATCGAGTGGGAGTGACGGCCGGTCACGGCCAACGTGGTTCGATCGAGTTGCGGAGCGGTTGTCGGCACGGGTCACGGGTCACGGGTCACGGCGCGCGTCCGTAGCGAACGCGGTGCGTTGCGTGTGGTGGCATCGGTGGCTGCGTAGCCTTCCTGGATGCCTCCAGAGACCACCGACGAACAACTGGTCGACTTCTTCGTGCGGGCCTCAGCGTCCTTCGGCGAGATGGTGCGGTCGGTGGGCGACGAAGAGTGGGAGCTGCCCACCCCGTGCTCGGGTTGGGATGTCCGCACGTTGGTCGCGCACGTGGTGGTGGGCGACGCGCAGGTTCCGGTGCTGCTCGCGGGCGAGCCGGTGGAGTACGTCGCGGAGTACAACCCGACTGTGCTCGGGTTGAACCCAGTGGCCGCGTGGCGGGGTACGGCGCTCGCGGCGATACGCACGTTCGCCCAACCTGCGGTGCTCGAAAGGCGCTACGCGCATCCGGTGGGAAACGTGCGCGGCCGCACGGTGATCGGGTTTCGCATCAGCGACAGCCTCGTGCACGCGTGGGACCTGGCGCAGGCCGTGGGTGAGGATGTCATCCTCGATCCGGAACTTTGCGAGTACGCCCTCGAGTTCTGGTTCCCGATGGCCAAGACCTTGTCGTCCTCGGGGTTCTACGGTGCGGCGCTCATGCCTACTGACGATGCCGACGTCGCGACGCGGCTGCTCGCATTGTTGGGCCGTCGACGCTGATCGATCAGATCCCACGAACTTTGGTCGGTCAACCACCTCAGCGGTGGCCAGATGACCAGATGATCTGACGACGGCGCGACTAGGTGCCGGCGAGGCGCGCGACCACTGGAGCGAGCGTGTCGATCGCGTCGTCGTGCCAGCAGATGTAGGTGATGCCGTACTTCGCTCGTCGCTCGAGCAACGTCTCGACGATCGAGTCGACGCTGCCCACGAGCGCGTGCGGTGAGGCGAGTGCGTCGTCGGCCGAGATGCCGAGGCC
>JANMVY010000775.1:0-21941 GCA_031393535.1 Actinomycetes bacterium
GCACCACAGGACTTCGACCGCGTGTTCGACGAGATCGCGACATCGTGCCGAGGTCTGCTGGTTCACCTGCGCGAGGAGTACTTCGACTGACATGGGTGGCAAAGCCGATTCCTTCGCCGTGCGAGCGGCCATGAAGACCCCACCGCGCTGGATGATCCCGTGGATCTCGCGCACCCACGTCGGGCTCTACAAGCTGACGAACGGACGCGTCGGCGCGAGCCTGGCGGGCAAACCGGGCATCCTCGTACGTACCGTCGGCGCGAAGTCGGGCCAGGTGCACACCGTGTGCCTGCCGTACGTGCCTGACGCCGGTGATCGCGTCCTGGTGGCGTCGTACGGCGGCGGACCGACAAACCCGGCGTGGTACTACAACCTGAAGGCCAACCCGAATGTGGTGGTCCGCGACCGGGCCGCGGTGGTCTGGTGCCGCGCCGAGGTCGTCACCGGCCCCGAACGAGACGCACTGTGGCCGAAGGTCGTCGACGACTCGCCCTGGTATGGCGAATACGCGAAACGCACGACACGGCTGATCCCGCTCGTCCGTCTGCGCGAGACAGGCCCCTACACCGGCTGATCCCTGTGGTTCATGCCCCGAACGCGTCGTAGATCGTTGCTTCCAGGAGCAACAGCCCTTTCCGGGTACCCGCGAGCGAGAGGCGCCGACCCCACAACTCAGCGCACGAGGCGGAAGAACGCGCGCACGTCGTCGACGAAGGCCAGGGGTTCTTCCATGGCGGCGAAGTGGCCTCCACGCTCGGCCTCGTGCCAGTAGACCAAGTTGTTCTTCGCCTCGACCCAGCGACGGCGGGCCATGAGGATCTCGGCGGGGTACCAGCCCACGCCAACGGGTACCGCAATGATGTCGGGCGGTGACACCGCGCCGGAGGTGATGGACTCGTAGTACATGCGGGCCGAGCTGCCGGCGGTCTGGGTGAACCAGTAGATGCTGACATTGGTGAGCAGCTCGTCGAGTGGCACCGCGTCTTCGGGGTGGCCGTCGTGGTCGCTCCACGCCCAGAACTTCTCGATGATCCACGACAGCAAGCCGATCGGCGAGTCGTTGAGGCCGTAGGCGAGTGTCTGTGGGCGGGTCGACTGAATGGCGACGTAGCCGCTGCCGCGCGAGAGATAGTCCTGCGTTCGTGCGAACTGCGCAGTCTCACGTTCGGTGAGATCGGCCATATCGTCGGCGTCGCCCGGCAGTGTCGACGTCATCATGTTGACGTGGATGCCACAGAGGTGCGCCGCGTCGAGGTCGGCGAGGTGGCGCGTGACGAACGAGCCCCAGTCGCCGCCCTGCGCGCCATAGCGCGTGTACCCCAGGCGCGCCATGAGCTCGGCCCACGCGGCGGCGGTGCGGCGCACGTTCCAGCCGGTTTCGTGCGTCGGCCCGCTCCATCCGTAGCCCGGCAGTGACGGCACGACGACGTGGAACGCGTCGGCCGCTGTGCCACCGTGCGCTACCGGGTCGACGAGTGGATCGATACAACGCAGGAACTCGCTGATCGACCCGGGCCAGCCGTGGGTGAGCACCAGTGGCAGCGCGTTCGCATGGGCCGAGCGCACGTGGAGGAAGTGGATACGTTGCCCGTCGATGTCGGTGAGGAAGCCGGGGAACCGGTTCAACGCGGCTTCGTGTACTCGCCAGTCGTATGTGTCGGCCCAGTACTCCGCGACCGGTTTGAGGTACTCGTAGTCGGCCCCGTAGTCCCAGCCGCTGTCGGGCAGTTGATCAGGCCAACGGGCCTCACGCAGACGCAGGCGCAGGTCTGCAATGTCGGCGTCGGGGACTGTGATTCGGAACGGTTCGATCGTCGGCATGGGTGCATCCTTGCACGACCGGTACGACCGGACCGCCTGGCAATGGGCAGGCAATGCGCAGGCAATGCGCAGGCAATGCGCAGGCAATGCTCAGTGCGTGCGGACCCAGGCGACCGTTGCCGCGAGCCCGACCTCGAGCGCGGTGGCGGGCGCCCAGCCCAGCAACGTGCGCGTCGCGGCGGCGTCGGCGTGGCGCACTTGCTCGTTGGGACGTGTGCCGAGCGCACCGAAGGCCGGCTCGACGGTGGCGCCGGTGAGGCGGCGCAGCTGGGTGGCCACGTCGCGCACGGTGGTGAGCGTGCCGGTACCGAGGTCGACGGTGTGGCCGATCGCGGCGGGTTGGGTTGCGAGCAGGAGGAGGCCGTCGATCACGTCGTCGACATAGACCCAGTCGACGGCGCGCGTGCCGCTCGACAGCGCGGGTGACTCACCGCGCAACAGCGCGCGCGTGACGTAGGGGACGAGACGCGTCTCGTTCTGGATCCCCGGCCCGTACACCATGAATATGCGGGCGATCGCAGTGGGCAGGCCGTAGAGCTCGTGGAACATGCGCACGTAGGTCGTGGCGGCGACCTTGGCGGCGGCGTACGGCGATGACGGCGTGGCGAGGTCGCCGGGTGCGGGTTCTTCGAGCGAGCCCGCGTGCACGAAGCGTTCGCAACCACCGTCTTCGGTGAGCACGTCGAGGAGCATGACGGTGGACACGAGGTTCTTTTGGAACGTCGGTTGCACAACGCCGCGCGAGCGCGAACCGGTGACTGCGCTCGCAAGGTGGAACACCACTTGTGGTCGGTGTTCGGCCACCAGGGCGCGTACAGCGCCCAGGTCGGTGAGGTCAGCCCGCACCACGACTCCAGCGGCGAGTGGACCCACCTCGGCCGGCGGGCGCGCCGAGGTCACCACCAGGCGGCTCGGGTCCGCGCCCAATCGTTCCACGAGGCGCCGGCCGACAAAACCCGCGCCACCGGTGACGAGCACGCGCGTGCCGGCCGCGAGGGTCATGGTCCGCGACCGCTCAGCTCGTGATGTCGGCGATGAACACGGCGATCTTCTGCACCGAGTCGATCGCTTCAGGGAACGCCGGGTAGCTGAGCTGCCACACGTGCGGCATGTCGGCGTAGACCTCGTGGATGACCCGCACACCGGCGGCTCGCGCGCGTTGCGCAAGTGCAGCTGCGTCGTCGAGCAGCACCTCGGTGGAGCCGACGTGGATGAGCAGGGGTGGCATACCACCCCAGTTGCCGTAGGCGGGTGAGACAAGCGGGTCGCGAGGGTCTGCGTCGCCGAGGTAGAGCGCGGTGGCCTCGTTGGCCGAGGTGAGCGAGAAGAGCTTGTCGCTGCCGGCGTTGCGGGCGTAGCTGGTCGCTTCGTTCGTGAGGTCGACCCACGGGGAAAGGCACACGCCACCTGCGGGCAGCGGCACCTTGCGGTCGCGGCACGCGAGCAGCATCGCGGCGGTGAGGCCGCCGCCCGCGGAGTCGCCGCCGATCACGATGCGCGAGGCCGGCACAGCTTGGCCTAGCACCCACTGGTATGCGGTGAGTGCGTCCTCGACCGCCGCGGGGAACGGGTGCTCAGGGGCGAGCGAGTAGTCGACCAGGAGCACGCGCGCCCGGCACGCGGCGGCCAGGTGGGATCCGTAGGCGCGGTAGGCCAGCGCGCTCGCGAGGCGGTAGCCGCCCCCGTGGAAGTAGATGAGCCAGGGGTCTTCGGCACCATCGTCGCGGGCGCACACGATGGCGGGCACGCCGCCGGCGTCGACCGCTTCGGCGTGCGTCGCGGCTGCGAGCGGGATCTGGCTCATCGACGCGTTGATGCGGTCGCGCAGCTCGTGGAGCGACCCGGGGGGCGCCAGGACCGGGTTGGCGGCCATGCGCTCTTGGAAGGCGACGAACTCGGTGCTGGGCATAGACGCAACATAGTGCGCCCGACCCAGCTGTCACTGCTGGACCTCAGGACGCGGCCGACGCCGCCGACGAGGAACGAGCAGGGATCGGCCGTGGCCGGGAAGGGTGTTTCCGTGGAGTTGTCGTTCGTCATCGCCGCCCTTCGGCGGAGGCTGTGGTTCGTCGTGCTCGTGATGCTGGTCGGGTTGGTCGGCGGCGCCGCGTTGACGAGCTCGAAGAAGGCGCAGTACGAGGCAAGCGCCGAGTTGTTGATCCAACCGCGGTCGTCGGCGGCCGGAGTGACCAACACGTCGGATCCCGATCGATTCGTCGCGGGTGAGGTCGCCAGCTTGAAGGGTTCGTCGATCGCCGATCGGGTGGTCGAGAAGGTGCCGGGCACGAGTCGTTCGATGCTCGCGGCAACAGTACGGGTCGAACAAAAGGCGAAGACCGACGTGGTCGGAATCATCGTGCGCACCGACGATCCGTTGGTCGCGCAACAGGTGGCCAACGCGTACGTCACGACCTACATCGCGAGCTCGGAAGCGCGCAATAGCGAGGGATACAACGCCGAGATCGACGAGATCGGCGCGAAGTTGAAAGACCTGTCCGACAAGATCAACGTGATCGAGACGGAGCGGGCGAAGCTTCCCCTGAACTCGACGAGCGTTCTCGACCGCACCCGCGACGCACAGCTCTTCGAGCAGACCTCGTCGTTGCGCGCGCAATACACGCAGCTGGTCGCCACTCAGACAAACCTCCAGTACTCGTCGAAGCTGAAGTCGCGCTCCGAGGTGCTGCAGCTCGCAACGCTGCCCACCGCACCGATCGTGACCTCGCGAGTGCTCTTCGCCGGGGCGGGCCTGTTTCTCGGTACGACGTTGGGCGTGGTGGCCGCGGTCGCGTGGGCGAACGCCTCGAGGCGCCTGCTCGACGTGGTCCAACTCGAAGAGATCCTTGGTGCGAAGGCGGTGGGCACGCTGCCACTCGCGAAGGATCTGGCGTCCGGACCGCGGGCCGCGTTCGAGAACCTGCCCGACAAGACCGCAGCGATCATCGATCAGCTCTGTGTGCGCAGCGAGGCCTCTGCGCAGGGCGAGACCGACGCGCTCACGATCGCCATCGTCGGCTCGCGGCGCGGGGCGGGTGTGACCACGGTTGCGCTCGCGATGGCGGGCCGCTTCGCCCGCAACGGGGCACGCGCTGTCGTCATCGACGGTGACCTCGCGGATCCGGCCATCTCACGGTCGTTCCAGGCACTTGACGATGCAGGCATCCCCGGTCTGTTGGCGCGGCTCGCCGCGGCGCGTAAGGAGCCGTTGGCGCCGGGCGCACCACCGCCGGTGTTGCCTGACTCGTTGCCGGCTCGTGTGTTCACGCCCACGAGCCTGCCCGATGTGCGCGTGCTCGGCGTTGGTGCGCCTACGAAGGCCCGGTCGTTGCACCGCACCAACGTCGACGTCGTGATCGAGGCAGCAGCCCGCGGCGGCGTCGACGTGGTGTTGATCGACGGGGGCCCGCTGCTCGACTCGGCTTCGACCGTGCGCCTGTGCCAGGTGGTCGATGTGGTGGTGCTGGTCGTGCCCGTGAACCACCAGCAGATCGAGCCGCTCGGGGTGATCAACCGATTGCTCGGCTATCGCTCGGGTGACCTGTTGCCGGTGGCGACACGGCTCAAGCCACGCGTTTCCGCACGTCCGAAGCCTGGCGCGAACAGCGAGGCCACCGAGGTCGACGACATCATCGAGGCGGCCACACGGTGGGGCGCGCGCGATGCGCGCGATGCGCGCGATGCGCGCGATGCGCGCGATGCGCGCGATGCGCGCACTCCGGCGATTCGGGTGGCGGCCGAGCGTCTCGAGCAGCCCGAAGCGCATCCAGTGCCGGTGAGCAGCGTGGCGCCCCGCGCACCCGCTCCGATCAACCGCGGGAACTCGGGCCGCAGCGCGGGACCGGTGCCCGCGAGCCCTCGCCTTGGTGCACCACCGTCGCGGCGTACCCAACTCGACGTCGACTTCGACCTTTTCGAAGACGACGCGCCGGTTGCTACGAATGGGTCGCGGCCGTCGCCCTTCCGGCGCGAGGACGCCGATTGGGCGGCGCGTGAGGTGGACGAGCGCGACTGAGGCGTGCACGCAGGGTCCGCGCGATCATCGCCCGAACGATTCCGGCCGTCCTCGCGACCCGCGGCGCCTACTGACTCAGTTCGCCCTTTCGCGGACGTGTTCCTCAGGGTGCTGCTTGGCCGGCCACGGGCCCGGCAGTACCGCACCGATTTCGCGTTCGCGCCCAGCGGCCGGCGAGGCTTTGGTCCGCACCCGGTACTCGCGCCACACGATTCGGCCGAATGCAAGATCGTCGACGAAGTATCGCCGGAACAATCGCCGGGGCTCTTGGGCGAACCGGTAAAACCACTCCATGCCGACGCGCTGCAGCCACTCGGGTGACCGCTTGCGCAACCCGTAGTACATCTCGAACGAGGCGCCCACCGCGAGGTACACCCGCGGCGACCCGTCGCTCGGCCAGGTCCGCAGGAGTGCGTCGATCAACACGTACTGCTTCGGATAGCTGAGCCCGACGAGCACGAATTCGGGGGAGTCGCCGGCGCACTCGGTCGCACACGCGGTCACGATCGACGCGAGCACGTCAGCGTCGTCGGCTGCGAAGAACGGCGCGACGACCACCCGGGCCTTCGGGTACTCCGCGCGCGTCTGGTCGGCCAGCGACTCGCTCGCTGCGATCACGAGCACGCTGCGTCGTTCGGCCATGATTCGCGGCCACAGGCCGGCGACGAGTGTGCTCCCCGCGAGCCGGGTCGCGAGCGGCGCGCCGAACAAGCGGCTCGCCCAGACCACCGGTTGACCGTCGGCGAGCACGTAGGCGGCGCGATGTACAAGCTTCACCGACGGTGGCGAGTCGCCGCGGGCGAGGTGCACGAGCAAATCCACATTCGGGGTCACCACGACGGGTGCCGGATCGTCGAGCAACGGGTCGGCCCCCGAACCGTCGAGGAGTGCCTCGATCACCGGACCGACGTCGCGGGCGTCGATGAAGCGCAAACCGAACAGCTCGCGTCGGGCCAGTTCGAGAGTCACGACGCGCCTATCGACACCCCACGTCAATTTCTGAGCTGCTGCGTGTCCTCAAATGAGAGTACATGAAAGGTATTGATGAAGCGTGAGGACGATTCATGGAGGGGCTCCGGTACCCTGCGCGCATGGCTGCCGTTACGTCGCGGCGACACCTTCGCCGTCGCCGGCGGGCGGTCGTGTTGCTCGGTGCCCTTGTCGCGGCCGCGTGCTCGACCGCCGACACCACCGGCGGCGCGAACGCCAATGCGTCCGGCGCCGATGGCGCGGTGGTCCGCTCGGGTGTGCCGGCCACGGAGAACCCGACCGCGCCGCCCGCGCCCGCCCCCGTCGTCGCCGGCCAGGCCGAGAGTGGGTTCTCGTACGTGTGGCACCGCTTGCCCCTCGGTGCAGGCGGCTGGGTCACCGGGCTCGTGATCCACGGCGCGACCGGGGCGAAGTACGCCCGCACCGACGTGGGCGGCGCCTACCGCTACGACGTGGCGTCGGCCACGTGGCAGCAGATGCTCCTCGCGACGACAGTTCCCGGCGCGGACGCTACCCGCGACGACTACGCGGTCGAGTCCATCGCGGTCAGCCCAGCCGACCCGAACGTGGTCGTGGTCGCGGTGGGCGGCGACGAGAACCCCGGCGAGGGCAATGCGTTCGCCACCACTGGCCGGGTGTTGCGATCGGCCGACGGCGGCCGCACGTGGCAGCGCGGTGCGACACCGTTCTTCGTCAGCGGCAACGAGAACCACCGTCAGCGCTCCGAGCGCCTGGTGTTCGACCCCGCCAAACCCGGCCACGTGCTGCTCGGTACCCGTCGCCAGGGCCTGTGGTCGAGCATCGACGGCGGCGCGTCTTTTACCCAGATCAGCACCACGCAGATTCCCGTCGGCGTTGCGAACCGTCCTGATCAAGACCACGCCGGGGTGAGCTTCGTCAGCTTCGATGCCTCGACGCCTGGTCGGGCCTATGCCGGCGTGGCGGGCGATGGTGTCTATCGCAGCGACGATGGCGGTGCGTCGTGGCGCAGGATCGCGTCGGTGTCGGGCCCCGGCCAGGTGCCGTTCGAAGGAACGGTGACCGCAGGCCGGTTGCTCGTCGCGGTGAACACCATCGACGGTGACGAGCCAGGGCGGCTGCGGCTCTATGACCCCGCAACGAACGCGTTCACGGACATGCAACCGGGCAAGTCTTCGGCGTGGGCCGCCGCGGTCGACCCCACGAATCCACAACACGTCGTCGCCGCCGACGAGGCCGTGCGCAGTGGCCACCTCTGGCGCTCGCTCGACGGTGGAAAAAAGTGGGACACGTTCGACGTGGCCATCGACGCCGCCGAGGTCCCCTGGCTCGGCCGGACCGATCTGGCGGGCTACATGAGCATCGGCCGGCTCGTGTTCGACCCGAAATCACCAGGGCGATTGTGGTTCGCCGAGGGCATGGGGGTGTGGCGCACGGATGACTTCTCCACCGCTTCCGCGCCCTCGACCATCACGTGGCACCTCGACAGTCGCGGCATCGAAGAGCTCGTGGTCGCCGACGTGGTCACCCCGCCCGGGAACGCGCCTATCACCGTGGCCGCCGACCGCCAGGGGTTCCGCTCGACCTCGCTCTCCGACTACCCGCCGAAGCCACTTGTCGACCAACGGTTCGCCGGCGGCACCGACCTCGACTACAGCGGCCGCAACCCGAACGTGCTCGTGTGGATCGGGGCCGAGTACAACGTCTACTGGGAGAATCGTCGGGTGGCGCGCGGGGCGATCTCTACCGACGGCGGCGTGACGTGGAAGGAGTTGGCGAACCTCACGAAGAACATGTTCGGCGGCAACGTGGCAGTGTCGGCCACCGACCCGGGCAACATCGTGTGGCTGCCCAGCTACTTCATCAACCCGTTCGAGTACAGCGACAAAGGCAAGGGCCTGTTCGTCACGAAGAACGGGGGCAAGTCGTGGCAGAACAAGACCGTCGACGGGAAGAACAACTTCCACCGGCTCGTGTGGTGGCTCAGCCGCCAAGCGCTCGCGTCCGACAAGGTCGAGGGCGGTGTCTTCTACCTCCAGAACGACTCGGCGGAGTTCTACGTGAGCTCCGACGGTGGCGTGAGCTGGAAGAAGGCTGCGAACTCGGCGCCGTGCGGTGAGTTCAACGCGTGTCACGTGTTCGGCCAGATCATCGCTTCGCCCGGCACCGCGGGCGAAGTGTGGTCGAGTGTGGGTGAGGGCGGTCTGTACCGCAGCCGCGATCGTGGTGCGACCCCGTGGCAGAAGCTCTCGGGCGCCGACGACGTGCGCGTCTTCGGGTTCGGCGCGCCGCTCGCCACCCCGGGCCCGAACGCGGTGTACGTGTACGGCAAGGCAAACGGCGACCCGGTGCTCGGCCTTTGGCGCTCGGGCGACGACGGGCGAACCTGGCAGCTCATCGGCCACACGCCGCTCGGTTTGTACGCAAACGTCACGACGATCAACGGCGATCCCGATCACCCGGGCCGGGTCTACGTCGGCTTCGGCGGCAATGGCGTCGTCTACGGCGAGGAGCCGGCTGTCAGGTGAGCAGGCTCGGGCCAACGCTCACAAGGGCGGCCCTTCGGGCGATGGATGGCGGACATGCATTGGACCGTTGCCGCGCCCTTCAACCGGCCGGGCGACACGTGGCTGACCCCCTTCGTCCCCGGTGAGCACACCTTCGAGGTCGTCGCGCGCCCGGGCACCGAACTGAACTGGCACGAACGCCGCTCCGCGGTGAGCTCGCCCGGGGAATGGTGGGACTATGTCCGCCAGGCTCGCCGCACGCTGCACCGGGCTGGCGACGGCGGGATCATCACCGTCTTCCCGCAGCTCGCCGCGGTAGTCGGTGCGCTGGCCCGCACCCGACGTCACGATCCGCCGATGGTGTCCTGGTTCTTCAACACGGAGCGGTACACGGGGATGCGCCAACGCGCGGCACGCCTCGCGCTCGCGAAAGTCGACCGGTTCGTGGTCCATAGCGAGGTCGAACGCCGCGCGTTCAGTGCTTGGCTCGACGTGCCCATCGAACGATGTGTCTTCGTTCCGCTGCAGTACGGCGGCGAAGTGCCCACCGACATCGTGCCCGACGACGACGACCCGTTCGTGCTCGCTGTGGGATCGGGGCACCGTGATTTCGCCACGCTGTTCGCAGCTCTCGAACGACTCGACTACCGGACGATCGTGATCTCGAGCCCGCGCGCGTTGGCCGGGTTCACGCCGCCGGCATGCGTCGAGATCTGTGAACAGGTACCACGCGAGGAGATCCGCCGACTCGTGCAACGAGCGCGCGTGAACGCCATCCCGATGACGGTCGATGGGGTCGTCGGCGGCACGGTGACGATAGTCGAGACGATGAGGCACGGCCGCGCGCCGATCATCACCCGGCGTGACGGCGTGGAGGACTACGTCACGAACGAGGTCTCCGGGTTGCTCGTCGACCCGTACGACGTCGACGGTTTCACGTGCGCATTGGAACGTGCCTGGACCGACGACGCGCTGCGCGCTTCGATCGACTCCGGTGCTAGGGCCTTCGCCGACGCGAACTGCACCGACGCGGCCGCAGGCCGGGCGCTCGGCGCCATTCTCGACGAGCTCGCCGCCGAGCGCGGGCGGCATTGACATGCCAAGACGCAACGACGGCGCGGAGAATGCCCGCCGCATCGGGTACGTGCTCACGCACTACCCAAAGCTCTCGCAGACCTTCATCGCGGGGGAGATCGCCGAGCTGCGCACCCACGGCATCGATATCGTGCCGTTCGCGTTGAACGCTCCCGACGCGTCGGATCTGCGCACACCACGTGCCCAGCAGGAACAACGTCGCACCTTCTACGTCAAAGGCGCGGGCGTGGCGGCCATGGTGCGCGCCGGGGCAAGCGTGTTCCTCCGCAGCCCGGGCTGCACGGCGCGGTTCGTGGTGGCCTCGTTGCGCTCTGCCGGATGGGACCTCAAGGCCATCGTGTGGCGTGCGTTCCACGTCGGCGAGGCGGTCCTCGTGCGGGAGCACTGCCGCCGTAACTCGATCACCCACCTGCACGCGCAGTTCGGCCAATCTACGGCGACGGTGGCCTGGCTCGCGCACGAGCTTGACGCAGCGGTGAGCGACGGCACCCTCACGTGGAGCTTCACCATTCACGGATTCCAGGACTTCGTGAACGAGGGCCAGACGAGACTCGACCTCAAGGCGCGCAGCGCGGCATTCGTCGTGTGCGTCAGCGACTTCACACGCTCCCAGCTCATGCGGATCACCGATCCGCAGCACTGGCCACGCTTGCACGTCGTCCGTTGCGGCATCGACTTCGACGCCTTCCCGTTCGCGCCACGATGCGAGCTCGGACACCCGCCGGTGATCCTCACGGTCGGGCGTCTGTCGACCGAGAAGGGCCATCTCGTCCTCCTCGACGCGCTCGCCGAGCTTCGTGCAGCAGGGTCGGACGCTGTCGTCGAGCTCGTCGGCGACGGCGATCACCGTGCCGGGATCGAGGCGCACGCGCGGACGCTGGGCGTGGGTGACGGCGTACGCATCGCCGGCGAGCTACCGCCCGACGTGGTCGCGGAACGTCTCGCCGCAGCCGCCGTGTTCTGCCTGCCGTCCTTCGCCGAGGGTCTGCCGGTTTCGATCATGGAGGCCATGGCCACCGGTACGCCTGTCGTGACCACCTACGTGAGCGGGATTCCGGAGCTCGCCATCGACCGCGAGACCGCCATGGTGGTGCCCGCAGGCAATGCCGCACAGCTCGCCTACGCCCTCGCGTCGGTGCTCGCCGACGACGCGTTGCGCGAGCGACTCGTCGTGAACGCACTCGCACGAGTGCGGGCGGCGCACGACATCCACGACAACGTCGCGCAGCTGGCCGCGTTGTTCTTCCCCACTGAGGCCGTGTTGTGATCACGCGCGCCCTTAAAGGCACCCTCGCGACCGAGACCGCGTGGTCGCTTGTGCATGAGGGCCTGGCGCTCGTCACGATGGTCACGTCGTTCCTCTTGCTCGCCCGGCACCTCGGCACATCGGGCTACGGCTCCTACGTGGGCCTGTACGGATTGCTCGCTCCGTTCACCGCGTTCACGCTGAGTGGGGTGAGCATGACGGTGCTCGAGCACACCGTGCGCGAACGCGAGGAGCCGGGTGACGTGGTGCGCTCGTGCTCCTCGGTGGCCGTGCTCCTCGGTGCGGTGCTGAGTGCAGTGGTGGTGGGGCTCGCGTCACTGCTCATCGGCGGCATCGACCTGCCGACGATGACGCTGCTCGTCTCGGCCGAGCTCATCGTGAACTCGAGCACCCTGGCCATGACCGCGTCGATCCAGGCGCGGCACGGCTTCGTCGCCGCGGTCCGGGTGCGCATCGTGGGACTGTTCGTCCGCCTCGTCGGGTTGATCGCCTTGGCGCTCGCCGGCGAGATGACCCTGACCCACTTCGCCGTCGTCTACTTCGCCAGTTTCGCCACCTACGCATTGTGGGTGGTCTACATCGCCCGCAACCGCGGCCATCACGGCCGACGCTTCGGATCGGTCGAGCGTCGACACCTGCGCAGCACGTTCCTCTACGGCTTCGGCATCAGCGCAGTGAACGTGCAGAACGACGGCGACAAGGTCGCGTTGAACGCCTTCAACCACGTACACGATGCCGGCGTGTACGGCGCGGCGTACCGAGTCGTACAGATGGGCCTGTTGCCGATCACCGCGCTGGTGAGCGCGACGCACGTCTCGTTCCTGAGCGTTGACGAGGCCGCGAACGACCAGTACTCCCGCGCCAAGCGGCTCGCCGCACTCAGCCTCGGCTACGCCGTGGTGTTCGCCGGTGCGATGGTGATCGCTGCGCCGATGCTCCCGCGCATCCTGGGCGACGGCTTCGCCGAAGCGTCGCGGATCATGCCTTGGCTGGTGCCGCTCGTGGTCTTGCGCGGACCCGGCACCTTCGCGATGAACGGTCTGCTCGGCCTCGGTCGGAACCGGCTTCGCACCACGATTCTCGTCTCGAACTCGGTCCTCAGCGTGATCCTCTACGTGACGTTGATCCCCCGTTTCGCGTGGCGGGGCGCGGCTGTGGGCACGGTGATAAGCGAGCTCGTCATGTTCTGTGCCGGATGGATCGCGCTCGCACGGTGTCAGGCCCGCGACGATCGCACCCGGGCGGTCACCGTTCCCGTGGTGCAGGTGTCGCCATGACCGCCGAACGCACTTCGGTGATCGTGGCGGTGTGCACGTACAACCGCAACGAGCCGCTCCGTGTGCTGCTTGCCGCGCTGCTCGTCACCGCAGCCGACGCCCGCGACCTCGTGGACCTCGGCGTGGTGGTCGTGGACGACAACGCCGACGGTCGAGCACGGCGGGTGGCCGACGACTTCGACGGCCGCTTCGCGCTCGGTGTCCACTACCGCTTTTCAGGCAGGCAGAACATTTCGCTGGCGCGCAACATCGCCATCGAGACGGCCGCGTCGCTCGGTGAATGGATCGCGATGACCGACGACGACTGTGAGCCGGTACCCACGTGGTTGCGCGAGCACCTCGCTGTGCAGGAACGCGCGGGTGCCGATGCAGTGACCGGTCCAATGCGTGCCCGGGTGCCGGTTGGTTCGCCGCGTTGGATCGCGGAGCAACCCTTCTTCGATGACCAGCTTCTCCAGTTTCACGACGGCGCGGTCGCCGACACCGCCGCGACGAACAACTCGTTGTTGCGGTCGTCGTTCGTGCGGGAACACCCCGAGATCCGGTTCCGGCCCGAGCTCGGTGTGCTCGGCGGCGAGGACATGGTCTTCTACCGCTCCGCGCATCGCGCCGGGCTCAGCATCGTGTTCGCGGCGAGCGCGATGGTTTGGGCCAACGAGCCGGCGTCACGTGCCACGTTGAAACATCAGCTGAGCTACCGGTTCTGGCTCGGCAACACCGAATACGTCACGAATCGCGCGCTCGGCGATGCTTCGCCCGCACGGCTCCTGCTGCGCGGCACGAACGGCCTACGGCGGGCGTTCGCCCGCTCGTTCGTGCGGCTTGCTCGTCGGCAACGACCGCAGTGGCGGTACTCATTGGCCTGCGCGCTGCGCGCGCTCGGACTCATGCTCGGACCGCTCGGCGTGCGGCTCCGGCATCACTGAGGCCGCGCCATGACGATCTGCGTGGTCCTCCCCGTCGGCGGCTTCGACGAGCTGCTCGAACCCCAGCTGCGCGCCGTGCTCGCGCAGCGGGTGGGCCAACCCTTCACGGTGGTCTTGTCGGTCAACACCGGCGACCGCAGCGCGTGCCGGGCCATCGACGACCTCGTGGCGAGCGTCGCCGACGAGCGAGTACGCGTCGTCTCGTCCGCGAGCCTGCGCAGTGCAGCGCATGCGCGCAACGTCGGCCTGCGCGCCGCGCCGATCGATGCTGATGTCATAGCGTTCTGCGACGCCGACGATGTCGTGGAACATGGATGGCTCGGCGCGTTGGCCGACGCGCTCGGACCGCACGCCGCGGTCGGCGGCCATCTCCACGACGTGTACCCGGCTTCTCGCCAGGCGGCATGGCGTCCCCCTGCCACCCCCGGCGCACTTCCGTCATTCCTGGGCGTCCCCTACATCGTCACCGCCAGCATGGCCATCCGCCGCAACGCGTTCGAAGCGGTCAACGGCTTCGACACGGCGCTCGTGCGGTGCGAGGACATCGCCATCAGTTGGGCGCTGCTGCGCGCCGGTTACACGATCGGGTTCGCGCCCGACGCGGTGGTTCAGTACCGTCATCGTCCGGGTCTGTGGCTGCTGCTCCGCCAACACGAGTTGTACGGCCAGGGCATGTCGCAGGTGCTCACCCGTTACGGGGTGCCCACCGGCGACTCGTGGGCGGCCCCACGTGGTGCTGCGTTGCTGCGTCCCAACGGCCAACCCGCGAGTCGACGCACCATGGTGGGCACCCTTCGCCGTGGGGCGATCGGTGTCGGCCGCGTGCACGGTCTCGTGAGCGAGCGAGTTGCGCGGCGGCGTCGCGCGCGCGCCGACGCCCCAACCGCGACCCCGACCAGGGCGGCGTCATGAGCACGCGCGTGAAGGCTGCGGTCATCGGTTGCGGCGCGATCTCGAAGGAGCACCTGCACGCGATCGGCAACAACCCTCGCATCGAGCTGGTCGGCGTGTGCGACCGATCACCCGCCGCGGCGAACTGGACGGCGCACCGCCATTCCACTCAGGCCTTCACCGACCACCGTGTCATGCTCGAGCGCGTCCGACCCGATGTTGTACACGTGCTCACACCGCCGAGCTCGCACCGGGCGATCGCGGAGGACGCGCTGAACGCGAGCGCGCACGTGATCGTCGAGAAGCCGATCGCGTCGTCGCTCGCCGACCTCGAGGCGATGCTCGTTCTCGCCGCGCATCGCGGCCGCACGCTCGTCGAGAACCACAACTACCGCTTCAACGACCAAGTGCTCGCGATCGACGATCTCCTCGCACGTGGAGTGCTCGGCGATGTGGTCGCGGTAGACGTGTTGCTCACGCTCGACATCGCGACTAGCAGGCTTTGCGCGCCGGCCGGAAACCCCACAGCGCACCTCGCCGGTGGGGCTCTACGCGATTTCATGACCCATCTCACCTACCTCGGGTTGCACCCCTTTGGCGACGAGCATGTCGGCGACATCGACGCGCGGTGGTGGAACCGCAGCGGCAACGCGCACGTCGGCGCCGACGAGCTCGATGCGCGCGTGCAGGTCGGCAACGGTGTTGCGACACTTCGGTTCAGTGCACGTGTCGCGCCCGATTGCTTCCGGGTGTGGGTGCGCGGCACGAAAGGCAGCGTCGAGACCGACTTGTACCAGCCGTTCCTCCGTATCGAGACCCGCCGCGGCCCGGCCCTGTTGTCGCCGCTCGTCAACCACGGTGTCAACGGTGCATCGCTCGCGTTGTCGAGCGTGCGGAACTTGCGCGACAAGGTCCTTCAACGATCGCCGTATCACGGCCTGTGGGAGTTCCTCGACCGGTTCTACGCCGCTGTGCTCGACGGCACACCGCACCCGGTCTCCGCGGAGGACGTCTTGCGCACCAATGCGCTCATCGACCGCATCGTGCAACAGGCCGGTGCGCGATGAGAATCTTCGTAACCGGTGCGTCCGGATTCGTGGGTTCGGCCGTGGTCGACGTGGCTCTCGCGCGTGGACACGAAGTCACCCGGCTCGTACGTCACGCGCCCGCCGCACCGCCCGCAGGTGTGATCGACGTGGAAGGCGACATCCGCCACGCGGCCGCGTGGAGCCACGCGCTCGACGGCATCGACGCCGTCGTGCACCTCGCGGCCACCAAGGGCGGCGACTTCCACACCCAGTTCGCGACCACGGTGATGGGCACCGAGGCGCTTCTCGGCGCGATGTGCGACAGGGGTGTGCGGCGTCTCGTGCACGTGAGCACGTTCTCGGTGTACGACTACCGCGCGATCGCGGTCGGCGACACGCTCGACGAGCGCTCAACTCTCGAGGCGCGTCCACTCGATCGCGACGACTATGCCCAGACCAAGCTCGTGCAGGAGCAGTTGGTGCGGGCGTTCGCCGTGGTCGACGGCGACGTGACCATCGTGCGCCCGGGCGCGGTGTACGGGCCCGGGAATCTGTGGGATGGCGGTCTGGCCACGTTGCTCCCGGGTGGTATCGGCCTCGCGGTCGCGCCGCGCGGGCGGCTCAAGCTGACCTATGTCGAGAACTGCGCCGAGGCCATCGTGCTGGCCGTGGAACGCCCCGCAGCGATCGGGGCGACCCTCAACGTCGTCGACGACGAACTGCCGACACAACGGGGTTTCGCCCGCGCGCAACGCCGCCACGGGATCACCGTACCCCGCGCGGTCCCCGTGCCTTACCGGGTGGCGCGTGCCGTCGCCGAGCTGGTCGCGTTCGCGAACCGATGGTTCGTCGGTGGCCGCGCGAAGTTCCCCGGCATCGTGGTTCCGGCCAAGCTCGACGCGCAGTTCAGGCCGCTGCGGTACTCGAACGACGAGGCGAAGCGCGTGCTGGCGTGGCGGCCGAGTGTCACCCTCGACGAGGCACTCGGCCGCTGTCGCGATGCGGGGGGCGGTTCATGATCTTGAGCCGTGCGGTTCCTCGATCGGATGAGCGGCACCGGACGCTGGGCCTTGGGTACCCGATGTGGATGCTGGCCTCGCAGTTCTTCATCGTCCTTTTCGTGTTCGTCGACTTCGGCACAGTGAAGCTCAACCCGAAGCCACACTTCATCTTGAGCATGGTGGTGCTTGCGTGCATGATGTTGTTCGCGCCACGCGGTCTACTCCGACGAGTGCGCATCAGCACACCCGTGTTGCTGCTGTTCGCGTGGTGGGTCTTGTCGTATGTCTGGTCACCCATTCCCGGCACCTGGCTGAACACCTCGAGCACCCAGCTCTCGGCAGTAGTGATCCTCACGATCGTTGCGTCGGTGCTCCCGTTCGAGCGGGTGATTCGAACCTGGCTCGGGTCGGTGTACGCGATGATCGTGTACACCCTGCTGTACACGGCCGCGTTCCCCGGCAAGGCCACCATCCTCAACAACACCGGCACCGGGGAGCTCGTAAACGTTGGATGGCACGGGCCGTTCAACCACAAGAACAACATGGCGTCGTTCATGGTCTTCGGGATCGCCTTCGTGCTCAGCTTCGAGCCGAACCCTCGCCGACGACACCTGGCCGTGCTCGCCATGGTGTTCCTCGTTGTGATGTCGCGATCGGGCACGGGGAGCGGCACGATGATCGCCGTGCTCCTGTCGCTCTACTGGACACATCGCTATTCGCGCACGACCGCCCGCAGGGCCAGCACGCTGATCGTGGTGTCGTTCCTGTCGTCGGTCGTCGCCGTGATCGCGATTGCCTCCTTCCTCCCGGCTGTAGCCAAGGTCTACGGCAAGGACCTGACCTTCAGCGGCCGCACAGAGATCTGGTCCGCTGCGTTGGACGCCATACGTGCGAAGCCGTGGACGGGTTACAGCTGGGGCGGGGTGTGGACCGATCCGACCAAGGAGCCGACGTTCACCATCGTGCGCCGGCTCGGCTTCATCGTCTTCCACGCCCACAACGGCGCGATCGAGATCATGATCGAACTGGGCGCTATCGGTCTCGTCCTCTTCCTCGCGGTGCTTTGGTGCACCGCGAGCGGCGGGTGGCGGCTCCTCCACGTGCGCCCTGCGCTCGGCCAAGTGGTCGTGTGCTACTGCGTGTTGGTGACGGTGGCTTCGGTGTCGGAGGTCTTGGTGCTCGGCCCGTGGCTGTCGGTCCTCGTGATGCTGCGGGCGCTGTCGCTACGCGTGCTGAGCGATGATGATCCCGAGCCCAAGAACCGCACCACGCGCGCTGTCGCGCCGAGGAGCGATCGCGCGACGCAGCGCTAGCCGCGACGCCGTTCAGTGCGCCATGCGGGCGGTCTCGAGTGCGGTTGTCACCCGTGCGCTTCCGCGGCCTTCGGGCCGGGTGGCGACGAGGTTGTACCCCTTGCGCGCATCGGTCTTGTGCCAGCCCAGGTCGGCGGCGTCGGTGATCGACTGGGCACCGTCGTCGAGCAGCAACCACACGAGAAAGCCGCGCTCCAAGAGCAGTCGCGTGGTCCCCGACTCAAGGTCACGTCCGTGGTCCTCGTACAACACGATGACATCGTCGAGCAGCCTCGGTTCGCACGACCCGATCACCGTGTCCTCCATGCCTTCGATGTCGAGCTTGAGAAAAGTGAGCGCGTCCTCGTGCGGTTCGGATCCCGAGGCGAGAAGTTGGGCGAGCGAGATCGTGGTGACCTTCTCGGAGGCCGCACCGCTCGACGCCATCGCCTGCACCAGGCTGGCAGACGCGGTGTCGGCGTCGTCCGAGAAGAACTCGACGGTCTCGCCGCTCATCTCGCTGACGGCCCGGTGCAACACGCTGAAGCGATCACTGTTGCGCCCGGCGTTGCGCGAGAGATTCGCGAACGATGTCGCGCCGGCCTCGATTGCCACGACCCGCGCGGGATCGTGGATGACGCTCGACGTAGCAACGCTCCATATTCCGATGTTCGCACCGCAGTCGAGGAATCGATCCTGCGAGTGCATACCGGTGCCGAGAAACCAATCGAGGTCGGGTTCGTAACCACCGTCGAGCAGCAGGGGCAACACCCAATAGCGGTCGGACGCCTGGACGACGACGAGCCCGCCGGACGCAAGACGGAACGTGATCACGCCCTCGTGGGCCGCGGCTCGCGCCACGCTCACACACGCGAGACCCACCGTGTGTCCGCCCAGGAAACGTCGTGCCACGCGCACGTACCAGCGAAGTGCGTTCCGCGCGACCTGGTGCACGACACGGCCGAATCTGGGGTTCTCGACCGCGGTTGGAAAGATCAGACACGGTGCCGCATGCGCAGAGCGGGGGCTCATGGGCTCAGGCGCGGACTGCGGGGGTCGCGCTGGAGAACGGCGTGCAGGAACGCGCGGTAGGCGTCGCCCACCACCGGCCACGCGTAACGGGCGTTCGCCATCTCGACGCGTGCATCGAGATCGGTCGTGGCCTCGGCCAGCGCGTGTTGCAACGTCTCGACCAGTACGCCCGCATCGGTAGTGTCGACGAGCTGCGCGTGTGCACCGAGGATCCACTGGGTGACGACGCTGTCGTGGGCGACGATCGGCAGCCCGGACGCGAGCGCCTCGATGTACACGTTCCCGAACGACTCGAGCAGCGTTGTGTGTAGGAAGACGTCGGCACACCGATACAGGTCGGGCATGTCGGTGAACTGCAGCTGACGGCGCGCGAAGCGCCCGGGCATGAGCTCGTGGGCGAGATCGTCGAGTTCGGCGCGTTGCGGGCCGTCGCCGGCGACGACCAGGTGGGTGCCGGGGATCTTCGCGACGGCTCGGATGGCTTCTGCGACGCGCTTGCTCTCGGTCAGCGCGCTGACCATGAGCACGATCGGGGCGTCACCCGGCAACTCGAACCTCGCACGGTCGGTCGGCCCTGGGTGAAAACGTGTGGTGTCGACGCCGTTCGGTACGAGCGTCGAGTACCACTTCTCGCGGTTGCGTTCGAAATACTCGGGGTTCGTGCATATCAGACCGTCGCAGGAGAAGAACCTTGCCTCACCCCGGTTCGACACTGCGGGCCAATCACCGTTCTGCGTCACGAAGACATGTCGGGGGCTTCGGCGTGCCGGCCGGCCCAGTGCCCAGTGGACGTACGGGAACGAACACGTGACCGTCACGTCGTACTCCGACGGCCGGTATGCCTTGAGAAGACCAGGGACGAACGTCGCGTCCTCGTACATGTACTCGGTGCGCATGAACGGCCGCTTCGGCCATTTCTCGAAACGCTCGCGAGGCACCACGGGTGCGCGCACGAACCGATAGGGCCGCGCCGGATCGGTTCGGCCGCTCCCGAGCAAGGTCACCTCGTCGTGGCCGAGCGATCCGATGTGCGTCGCGACGGATTCAAGCGCGACCTCGGCGCCACGCTGCACGCGATGAAAGCCGGGGAGCGCGAAGAGGATGCGCATGGGGGAACCGGTTCCCGATGCGGAAGACATGCTCGCGTGACCATCGCCCGGTGACGTGGCGGAGCGAGTGACGGGGACCGAAGTTGCCACCACAGTAGGGTAACGGCTGGCTCGCGCCGCGGCCTGAGCCTGACGGCTCATGCTGTCGGCGCGTCCGCGTCCGCGTCCACGTTCTCGAGCAGTCCTGCCGCAAGTAACGCGTCGGCTGCGCGCGCGATCGCATCGAACGGCAGGCCCGCGCGTGTTGCGATGTCGATCAACGACCGTGTGCCGTCCGACTGGTTCAGCACCCAGAGCAGACCCATTTCGACCGAGCGTGCGTCGAGCACACCACCGATGGTCGAGTAGAGGCCACGCCGCCCGAGTTGCGGTTCGCCGAACGGCGCGAGGTTCCGATAGGTCGCGTCTCGGTCGATCATGGAGATGACGGCATCGACCGCGTCGACCGAGTCGGCGAGCGATGCCGCGTCGATGAACGAGAGGTCGTCGAGCGACGTGTGGTACTCGGGGTACTCACCGTGCACGCCTCGCGTGAGGCGACCCACGGCGAGGTCGAAGCCGGGGGAGCAGAACTGCCGCTCGTCATAGCCGTACGGCGTAAAATCGAGCACCTGCGTCGCAAGGTCGCTCCCGCGCTCGCGCAGCAGGGCGATCGCCGCGCGATCGGTTTGCGTGTCGCCGCGCTGGCTGCGTTTGTAGTGCAGTGGGCCGCGGTTGGCGAGGCCGGTGAGCACGAGGCCGTTCGTGATGCGCGGCACCACGTGCCGGTGGGTGCTCAACCACGCGATCGCACCGAGCGAGCCGGGGATGAGGAGCAGACGTACGCCCAGGCGTCGAGGTCCTCGGAGGAGAAGCCGCATCCCGATCTCGGTGAGCACGGCGATGCCTGAGGCGTTGTCGTTCGCCATGCGTGGGTGGCACACGTGTGTGCTCAGCAGGATCTCCTGGTCGCCCTCACCGGGGATCAGCAGCTCGCCGTAACTGAGCGATCCCGGTTCGAGCGTGGCGTCGATCCGTGCGTGGTAGATGCCGGGACCGAGCGTGTCATGTACTCGTTGAGTGAGACAGAACCCCCATGTGCGGTTGTAGTAGCTCGTGCGGTAGGGGATCGCGTCGGGCCTATCGGGCAGCGAGAACAGGTGCGGTTCCAGCGCGTCGCGGTCGACACGTACGTCGACCGGGTCGCTGTAGCCGACCACGTGAAGAGGGTGCACGAGCGTGTCGGCCACGACGCGACCATCGGGTGCGGTGAGCGTGGCGCGCCGCAGGTTCCACTCGTCGGGGATCGTCCAGTCGAGCACTGCGGTACCGGAGGGAATTTCGTGCACTTCGATTGGGAGCTCGCGTCCGACGCGGGCGAGCGTGGCCCGCACGCCGTCACCGGTGAGGCTTCGCGCAATCGGGTAGAGGTCGATCACCCGTTGCCACAGTCGAGCGTCCGTAGACTCCGCGACGTCATGCAGATCCTGCCCACGCCGATCGCCGGTGTCCATTGCATCGTCCCGGTTGTCCATCGTGACCATCGTGGGTGGTTCCACCGTTCGTTCGACGAGGCGATCCTCGCGGCAGCTGGGCTCCCGGTGCATTGGCCGCAGCACAACGCGTCGCAGTCGCTCCTCGGTGTCGTCCGCGGCATGCACGTGCGTGTCGGCCAGGGCGAATCGAAGATCGTCCGCTGCGAGCACGGCGCGATCGATGACGTGGTCGTCGACGT
>JANMVY010000808.1:0-1609 GCA_031393535.1 Actinomycetes bacterium
GCGGAATCCTTGATGCCCTCGGCCTTGACCTTGGCGCGCAGGGTGTCGAGCAGCGCCGTGGTGGTCGCCACACCGACGTCTGCACGCAGCAACCCCTCTTCGAGGTTGTCCCAGGTCTCCTGGTCGATGCCCGAGCGGGACACGACGGCACCGAGGTAGCCCGCGAGGAGCCCGCGGGCCTTGCCCAGCCGATCGCGGAACGCAGGCCGCTCGACCAACGCGTCGACCATCGAGGTCTCGGCGACGACGGACTCGACGCGATCCGAAACGGCGCCGGGACCGTTCGCAGGTTGGGCCGAAACGCTCCCGGCGTCGACATCGCGCGCCACGCTCCCGGCGTCGACATCGCGCGCCACGCGAACCGGTGCAGGCTCGACGGGCACGCCGCGATCGCGACGACCCGTGACGACGAACGTGGCAGTGGCGGCCAGAGCCAGCGCGACGAGGATGAGGACGATCACGATCACCATGTGGGCCGGAGCCTACCGGGGTGCGACCGCGGGGCTCTGATCCCCACGGGCGTCGACCTCAGCGGGTCAACGTGCCGAGGGTCACCTTCACCTTGAGGGTGGAGCCGTCGCGCTCCACCGTGATATCGATCGTGTCGCCAGGCTTTTGGAGCTGCACGCGTGCGCTCATCCCGAGCATCGTCGTGACCTTCGTACCGTTCAAGGTGGTGATCACGTCACCGACCTTCAGCCCGGCCGAGGCCGCCGGCGAGCCCGACTGCACAGTCGAGATGACCACGCCGGTGTTCCCGCCGCCGGTGGGCGCCTGCCCACGGATGCCGAGGTAGGCCACCGCGAGGCTTTCGCCCTTCACGATGCGATTCGCGATCGCCACGAACGTGTCGGCGGGGACAGCGAAGCCCACCCCGACGCTGCCGTTGCCGGTGCCCGACGTGCGGATCGAGGTGTTCATACCGATGACCCGGCCTTGCTTGTCGGCGAGTGCCCCGCCCGAGTTGCCCGGGTTGATCGGCGCGTCCGTCTGGATCATCTCGACCGGATTCTGGTTGCTGATGACGCGTCCCACGGCAGACACGATGCCCGCGGTGACGGTCTGGTCGAGCCCGAAGGGCGACCCAATCGCCACCGCCGTCTGACCGACCCGGACATCATCGGTCTTGCCAAAAGTTGCGGCTGGCAGACTTCTCGCCGTGGTGATTCTCACGACGGCCACGTCGCGCACGGTGTCGGCCCCGACGACCTTCGCGTCGGTGAACACCGTGCCGTCGGCGAGTTGCACTCTGACAACGCTCGAGGTTCCCACGACGTGTGCGTTCGTAACGATGAGACCTGACTTGTCGTAGATGATGCCGCTGCCCTCACCTTCGTCGGTGTCGATCAGAACCACAGAGGGCCCGACCGCGCGGGCCACATCCGCGATCGGTTCGTCGCCGTTGCCGGCAACGGGCGGGTTCGCATTGGCGGCGACCGTGCTGGGCGGCGAGGTGACGACTGACCCACCGCGGTCGAGCACCGGCTGCACCGAGGTTCCCTTATCGCTTCGAATCAACACGATCGCACTGGCCAACAAGCCGAGCGCGACGAGTGCGCAGAGCGCGCCGATGAGGACCGGCCCGCGCCTGGCCGGTTTCGGTTTCGGC
>JANMVY010000613.1:0-2029 GCA_031393535.1 Actinomycetes bacterium
CTCGACGCTGTGGGCCCATCCGAGCTCGTGCAGACGGCGGTAGGCCGCGACGACGCGCTTGTCGATCCATCCGTGCGGTCGGCGCGGGTCGGCGCACGAGTCGATCACGTCGTCGAACGCGGTGTCGATCCGGATGTCGAAGTGTTTGGCTGATTGACGCAACGACCTCGGGATACGCAGCGCATCGAGATCGAGCACCCCGCGCGGGTCGGGTGACCACCAGCCGATCGGTCCGCGGCGACGTATCGGCATGGGGAACAGGCCCGCGCGGTACGCGGCGAGCACCGTGCCGGGTTCGAGGTCGGCGCCGACGGCGACGAGATCGTTGTCCTCGGCGGTTGACACCGGCGGGAAAATCCACGGGGTCACGGGTGGTTCGACCGGCACCTGAGGCAGGGTACCAACCGCACCGGTACGGTGACGGCGTCTATGGCGATCGTCGTCGACGACGAGCAGAGGAGCGCGATGACCGGGCCGTTGGCATTGGTAGGGGGCAGCGAATGGCGTGACGGCTGCACGTTCGACGTCGACCTGTTGGCTGCCTCGGGTGCAGCGATTGTTACGGTGCTCGCGACCGCGGCCGCGTTCGAAAGTCCGGTCAAGGTGATCGAGCGGGCCACGCGGTGGTTCTCGACGCTCGGCGCGTCGGTGCACGAGGTTCCCGTCTACACCCGGACTTCGGCCCTCGACCCCGTGCAGGCGGCCGCGGTGCGGCGAGCATCGTTCGTCTACGTGGCTGACGGCTCGTCTCAGCACCTGCGATCGGTGCTGCTCCACACACCGGTGTGGGACGCGATCGTCGACGCGTGGCGCGCGGGCGCGGTGCTCGCGGCCTCGGCGCAGTCGGCGACGGCGTTGTGCGATCACATGGTCGACAACCGTGGTGGCGCGTTCACGGTGGGGCTGGGGCTCTTGCAGGCGATGACGGTGATCCCGCACTACGACCAGTGGTCACCTGAAAAGCGGCACCGCACTGTCAAGCTCGCCCGGCCCGACCTCGTGGTGGCCGGGATCGACGAACGCACGGCGCTCGTGCGCGATGTCGCGGGCGGCTGGTCCGTCGCGGGCGCGGCAGGCTCGGTGTTCTTCCGCGGCGGCGTGTCCGTGGGCATCGACGCTCTCGTACGGTGAACGAGCCGTGCGTGGTGCACGACGACGATCGCGCAACCGCAGCGCGGTTCAGCTTTCGGTGATGGTCACCGAGACGAGTCCGACTGCTTCCTTCGGCGGCACGCCGTTGTTCTCGGGGTTGCCGGCCGCGTCAAGGGCCTTCAGCAGCGTGTCCTGGCCATCGCGTGCCAGACCGAACAGGCTGTAGCTCGGCGGCAGGGCGACGCCGCGGTCGCCGGTGATGATGAAGAACTGGCTGCCGTTGGTGTTCGGGCCCGAGTTCGCCATGGCCAGCGAACCGATCTTGTAGGAGTTGGCCGCGGGCAACTCGTCGCCGAACTTGTAGCCCGGGCCGCCGGCGCCGGTGCCTTGGGGATCGCCGCACTGCGCCACGAAGTTCGGCATGATGCGATGGCACGGGACGGCGTCGTAGAACTTTGACCGGGCGAGCGACACGAAGTTGTTGACGGTGATGGGCGCGGCCTTGGCATCGAGATCGACGACGAGGTCGCCTTTCGTGGTCTTGATGGTGGCCGTGTAGGTCTTGGCGGGGTCGATGCACTGCTGGAACGAATTCGCGAAGGCGGTCTTGCGTTCGCCGGACCCGTCGACCGGTGGGCAGCCGGTGGCGCCATAGGCGGTGACGAACGTGGTGGTCGGGGTGGCTTTCGCGCCCGACGCGCCGGTGGTGGCCGTGGTCGAGGAAGCGTCGTTCCCGCCGCCCCGCAGAAAAAAGAACAGCGCGACCGCGACGATCGACGCGGCGAGGATCGCGTACGAGCGCGCCTGCTTGCGACTCTTCTGCTTCCTTACCGCGACGGCTGCCTCTTCTCGACGGCTTTGTCGTCCGGCTTTTTGACGTTCGCGCTTGGCGGTTCCCACGAGGGGGGAACGCTACCAACGTCGCTGCGCCGCAGTG
>JANMVY010000298.1:0-9493 GCA_031393535.1 Actinomycetes bacterium
CGTGAATCGCTCTCGGTCGAAGGCTGGCGCAATGATGTGCGATCGGGCGCGCAGACTGCAAGAATCGTGCCCTGTGCCGGGCCTGCCCGACCGTTGGAGGGAAACCGTGAAGCTCACTGCTGGACGAATCACCGCGATCGGCGGACTTGCCGCGACAGCGTCGATGGTGCTGCTCATGGCGGGTGCCGATGCACATCACCCCGAGGTGTCGGCGTCGTCGTCGTGTGCCGACGGGCTGGCACGGGTCCGCATCGACGCGGTGTCCTGGACCACCGACACCCCCGATCATCGGTACAACGCAAACGTCTCGATCAGCTTCGACGGCGCAACCGTCGGCAGCGGCGCCTTTCTGCCCACGAACAACTACGCCTTCGGCGTCACGCTGAGCGTTGCGGCAGACGGCGCAACGCACACGGTGCGGGCCACCGCTCTCGCGGGCTTCGGTCCTGCGGGCGAATTCGGCTTGCAGGGCGAGTTCCGTGAAGCCACCGTGACCCTGCCGGTGAACTGCACGGTTGCCGTCACCACCACCACCAAGGCCGCGCCGGGCGCTACCACGACCACCGTGGCCGCCAACAGCGGTGTCGACGCCGGCACGCCCACCACTACCGTGCCGGTCATCGTCGGTGGCGCCATCGAGACGCGACCCGACGTCGCGCCGCCGATCGTCGTGCAACCCCGCTTCGCCGGCTGAGCCACCGGCGCCAGCCCTATTTGCCGTCCGATGACCAGTGCCACGGCTCCGAAGGCAGGTTGTAGAAGCCGTACTTGCCTGCGTTGGCAGCCATCCACTGGTATGCCTTCGAGCTACGCGAAAGCACCGCGCCGTTCGACGTGAAGTCGATCGCGAGACCACGTTCGTGGTTCGATGAGCCCGGACGCGCCGTGGGTGGGCGGCACTGGAACGGGTCCTTCTGGAAGATGTCGTAGGGCGTCGGACCACAGTTCTGGCGACGAAGATCGATCTGGCCCGAGTTGTCGCGGTAGCCGGACCCGCCCAGGTCGATGCCCGCGTTGTCCGCCGCGGCGAGCAGATTGCGGAGGTTCGTGGCAATCGACTTGTGCACGACGATGCCATTGACGACCACGAGATCGCTGTTCGCGGGTGGCGTGAACGGCTGGATCGGGTTGCTCGCTCGGCGAGCGCGTTCGGCGGCTGCCGCGAGAGCGCGCGCCTCGGCTTCGATTTGCGCGGCCAACTGCTTGTCGAGTCGTTCGAGGGATCGCAACTCGCCGAGCGCGTGATCGACGCGTTCGTCGGCGAGGTCGACCATCTTCTGGTGCTGTGCCCGCGCCGCGTCGACCACGGTCACCCGAGCCTCGACATCTGCGCGTGCCTGTTGGGCCCGCGCGATGGCCGCGTTGCGTTCGGCCTCGAGCCGCACGAGGTCGGCACGCAGCCCTTTGACCCGGTCGGCCGCGTCTCGGTTCTTGGCGTTGGTGAGGTCGAACAACGCCTGCTTGCGCAGTGCCTCATTGATGTCGTTCGACGACATCGAAAACAGGTTGCCCTCGAACGGCGGTCGCATGTACGCGTCGATCGCAGAATCGATGAGGATGCGGTCGAGTTGGGCGAGATTGTCGGTTGCGACTTGTTGCAACTTGCGCAGGTTCTCCGCGGCGCGCTCCTCGGTCGCGACCGACTTCTGCGCGGCCTCGAGCGCGGCTTCCTCCTGGCGCAGGTTGTCGTCGAGCACGGCGAGCGCGTCCTGCACCTCTTTCGCCGTGGCTTTCAACGAGTTGAGCTGCTCGGCGGCTGCCGCCTTTTCACGGCGCACGCGCTCCTGCTCGGCGCGGGGGCTTTTCGCAGTGGTGGCTGCGTCGGCTGCGCCACCGGGCACCGACGCGTAACACGCAATTGCGAAGAGCACGCCGAGGGCTCGTCGATACGGGCGTCTGGGCATCTGCGGAAAGGATAGGCGACGGTGTCCGCGACTGCCAGGCACCACGCCGTGCCTGTCGCCGGGTGAGGCGGCATCCCCCGGTGGAGCGGCATACTGGTAGGAGTTTCAACAGGTAACAGTTACAGGGGGTTTTCGATGACCGCGACCGCTGATTCGGTGGAGCTGTTCCTACCCGAGCCCGCTGCACGCGAGGTGAAGTACACCGTGATCTCGGTCGACGATCATGTCGTCGAGCCGCCCCACACGTTCGATGGTCGTCTGCCGGCGAAGTTCGCCGATGTCGCGCCCCGCATCGTCGAAACGCCCGAAGGCCACCAGGTGTGGTCGTTCGACGGGCAGACCTTCACCCAGGTGGGGATGAACGCCGTCGCCGGGCGTCGACCCGAGACCGTCAAGCTCGAGCCGTTTCGCTTCGAGCAGATGCGGCCAGGGTGTTACGACATCGAGGCACGTATTCGTGACATGGACATCAACGGCATGTGGGGGTCGCTCAACTTCCCCTCGCAGATCTCAGGGTTCAGCGGTCGCTTCTTCTACAACGCGTCCGATCCCGAGCTCGGCCGGGCCTGCATCCGTGGGTGGAACGATTGGATCTTCGAGGAATGGAAGACTCCGTACCCCGACCGCATCATCGCGTGTGGCATCGCGTTCCTCGCTGATCCCAACGAGGCTGCGGCCGAGATACGCCGCAACGCGGCGCGTGGTTTCACTGCGGTGTCGTTGCCCGAGCGCCCGCATCTCGTGGGGCTCCCTCCGATCTTCGATCGCACGCACTGGGATCCGATCATCGAGGCGTGTGACGAGACCAGCACCGTGATCTGTTTGCACGTCGGCTCGTCCGGGATGGGTCCGTGGGCCGAGGGTGCGCCGTCGCTGCAGCTCGGGGCGACGCTGTTCGGTCAGCTGAACCTCACGTCGTGCGCCGAATGGCTGTGGTCGGGGTACGCGAAGGACCGTCCCACGCTCAAGATCGCGATGAGCGAAGGTGGCATCGGCTGGGTGGCGATGCTGCTCGACCGACTCGACAACATCATCGACCGGTCCGGCTACGGCCTCGGATGGGAGACACGCCCGAGCGAGGTGCTGAAGCGCAACTTCTGGTTCTGCACGATCGATGATCCATCGACCATCGACACCCGGTACCGCATCGGTGTCGAGAACATCATGGTCGAGTGCGACTATCCCCACGGCGACGGCACCTGGCCCGACACCCAGCTCGTCATCGAGAAGCACTGGGGCCACATCCCGGCGCACGAGCTGCGCATGATGTGCAGCGAGAACGCGGCGAAGCTCTTCCGACACCCGCTACCCGCCGAGGTCCTGCCGCGGTGAGCGCGGCGCAACCCGCTGCGCCGATCACGCCGTTCGCCATCACCGGCGTCGTCGAGAAGGGTGACCAGCGCGGTCGCACGCTCGGCATACCCACGGCCAACGTCACGGTCGCGCGCGGCGACACCTTCCCCGACGAGGGCGTGTACGCGGCCACGGTCACCCTTGCCGACGGGTCACGTCATATCGCGGCGGTGTCGATCGGTCGGCGCCCCACGTTCTACGCCGACGGGTTCGAACTGTGCGAGGCCCACCTGCTCGACTTCTCGGGTGACCTCTACGACCAGGCGATCGACGTCGTGCTGACGCATCACATCCGCGGCCAGGTGCGCTTCGACGGTGTCGATGCGCTCATCGCGCAGATGCGCCTCGACTGCGACATCGTCCGCCAGACCCTTCCGCCGCCGACCGATCACCGGGCCCCCGCGCATCGGTGAACGCCCCCGCCCGATGTTCGGGATCTCGGTCAGCGATGAGAACGCGGTGTCGGCGACGCGTCAGTTGTCGGCGCGGCGGCGGAAGTCGGCGAAGCGCGCGGGAATCCAGTCGAGCAGAAGCTTGCGCAGCTCGAGGTGCACCTCGTTCAGCGCGTGACCGGCACCGGGATACACCACCAGTTCGCCGTGCCCCGCGAGCGACCGCACCATTGCCGAATCGTTGGGGGACAGCACCTCGTCGCGGTCGCCGTGCACGAGGAGCAGCGGGGTGTCGCCCAGCAGTTCGGCCACCTCGCACCCGGCGCTCTGGGTGGCGAGGGTGAGCACGCCGGCGCAGAACCCGCGTAACGTGGTGCCAGCCTGTACGGCGACGGCGCCGCCGAACGAGTGGCCGACGCACACGAACCGACGGGCCCCTTGGCGCATGGCCCAATCGGCGGCCGCCGCGACATCGAGCAGCGACAGGTCGAGCTTGTCGGGCCGGCGGTAGTCGACGCCGATGACGCCCATGCCACTGCGGGCGAGTTCGCGCCCGACATGCAGGTACAGCCCCCGGGCCGGGCCGAGGAACCCGCCCATTCCACCTGGGCAGAGCAACACGACCTCTTCGGCCGCGGGGTCGCCGTGCCAGAACAGCTTGAGCATCCCCTGCGCCGTGTAGCTCTCGACGAGGCGGAGCCCAGGGGCGAGGGGTTGTTCGTCGGTCGACAGACGCCCGAGGAGATCAAGGGGAGTGCGGCCACCATCGCTCGTCATCGGGCCACTCTGGCAGGTTTCGGGCTCGGGCAACCGGCTGCGGCGCTGCACCGTTGCCCGGCTATCCTCTGCACACCCTGCGTCGGTGCCCGAGTGGCCAAAGGGAGCGGCCTGCAAAGCCGTTGCGCAAGCTTCGTGGGTTCAAATCCCACCCGGCGCTCGTTTCAGCACGTCGGCTCCGTCGCGAGCCCTCGTGCTGGCCTGGGTGTTCTACGCTCGAGGTGTGCCCAACGCGTTCCATGACCTGCCGTTGATGCCTTCGGCACCGCCGATCGAGCCCGTTCCCGTTCCGCCCGAAATGTGGGGATCGCTCGACCGCCCCGTTGCGCATCCGGCCCGCAGCCCCCGGGTCTGGGCCACCATGGCCTTCGGTGGCCTCGCGGTGGTGGCTGCGGTTTTCGCGGCATACGCCCCGTGGGTGCACTACGCCGACGGTGCGCGCCGCAGCGGCATCGACCACGGTGACGGCTGGTTCGTCATCACGCTCGCGTTCGTGGGCGCCGGCCTGTGCGGCGCGGTCGCCGCAGGGATGCGCCACCTGGCGGTCCGAGGGGCCATTGCGGCCTGCGGGCTCGTGTTGTTCGCCCTCTACGGGCTCAACCGGTTCAGCATCTCGCGGGCACACGATCAGGTCACCGGGGTGTCGCCCGTGAGCGGCGGCGGTCTCTACGTGGTCGCGTTCGCCGCGCTCGGGTTGGTGATAGCGGCGCTGGCCATGCCATCGACGCCGTGGTGGGCCCCGCGTGCCGACACCACCACCAGAACGTAACCGTCCATCTCGGTGCACCACCCGGTGACCGCACCGACTGGTGCGACAGGCGTGGCGAGGGCACCGTTCGCGTGGACGTGTACCGCCCGCACGCCGTCGTGGAGATGGCCGAGCTCGACGTGGATGTCAGCCGGATCGACGGCGCCCAGCCCGCCATCAGTGGCTTCGCACCATGCCTTGAACGCGGCCTCTTTCGCGCTCCAGATCATGGTGGCGAGGTGATCGGGACGTCGATCGGCGGCTACGGCCGCGCGCTCGGCTGCGTCGAGCACCACGCCGGCATCGATCGCGGGCAGTGCCCCCGAAACCTCGATGTCGACGCCGACCGCGGCTGGTCGGCTTCGCGTGAACGGCCGGCTTCGCGTGAACGGCCGACGGGCGACCGCGGCGACCGCGATGCCGCCGGCGTGCGCGATGGAGCCCGTGACGGCGGCGGGCCAGCGAGGCCGGCCGTCGGAGTGGTGACCGGCGATCTCGCGGCGAGCGCCGGTGGCTTCGAACATCGCGACGGCCGCGACGCGGAGCCCGGCGGCGCGATCTGCCGTACGCCCTTCGCCGTCGACGGAGTCCAACGCGATGACAACGCCCATTCGTGCGGCGACCACGCGCGCGACCTCCGCAAGTGCGCCGCCGGCCGCAGGGGATTCTCCGCGGCAGGTCACGCCGGTTCGTGCTCGTCGAGCAACCGGCTGAGCTTGGCAGCCAAGATCGGCGCATTGTCCGGGGCGAACATTGTGTGGTGGTTCCCCGGCACCGACACGATGTCGATGCGCCCCGTGATGTAGTTCCGCCAGTAGTAGTCGGACGGGAACACCGGCCAAACCTCGTCGGCCTTCAACAAGGCATAATCGGTGATGTAGCGAACGAACCGATAGTTGTGCACGATCGCGGCGAAATGGTCTTCGAGATCCACGAAACCGAGCTCGGTGACATCCTGATACCCCATCTCACGGGACTGTCGCTCGCGCGCGGCCATCTTGCCCGGTGGTGTGGGCACGATGCGGCGATACCGCTTGCGGGCGAGCTCGTCGATGAATGGCCAGAGTTCACGCAGGCCTTCGCGCGCGAGGTTCCGCGTGACGTTCCTCAGTCGTGAACCGAACGGCGGGTCAAGGTATTGCGGGTCGATCGAGTCGAACAGCACCAGGTACTGGACGCGTTCGCCGAGCGCCTCGAGCTGGGTGACCATCTCGAGCGCGATGACGCCGCCACCGGAGTACCCGCCGAGCAGATACGGGCCGGGTTTGAAGGCTCGTAGCTCGGCGACGTACCGAGCAGCCATGGACTCGATGGTGGGATCTGGTTGATCGTGGCCATCGATGCCGTTCGCCTGGAAGCCGTAGACCGGGCGGCCCTCGGGCATTGCCCGCGCGAGGCTCCACAGGTACAGCACGTTGCCGCCCGCACCGTGCACGATGAAGAACGGTTCTTTTGTACCGGCAGAGCGGATGGGTACGAGCGAGCTGGTGCGGGTGGGCGTGTCAGCGGCGGTGACCGCGGGCGAATCGGGCGACGCGGCACGTGCGAGCGTGGCGTCGATGTCGGGACGTTCGGCGCGCACGAGCGCGGTGAGCTTTTCGATGGTGGGGGCCTCGAAGAGGGTTGCCAGCTGGAATCGCACACCGAGCTCGCGGTGGATCCGCGCCATGAGCCGTATCGCGATGAGCGAGTGGCCGCCGAGATCGAAGAAGTCGTCTGTGGCCGCTATCTCGGCGACGCCGAGCAGGTCGCGCCACATGGTGGTGAGCACCTCGGCGACGCTGATCGCGGGCGTGTCAGCAGATTTCGCGGAGGCGTCGGTGTCACCGGCTCCGTCGCGATTCTCACGGAGCGAGTCAAGGTCGACGCTCGATGCAATGAGTCGGGCTTTGCCCGTCGCGAGGAGGCGTTCGAGCAGGAGCGGTCCTTCGGCTCGGCGAATGCCGAGGTCCTCGGCGAGCGCGAGCAACGGAGCGACGGTGCGCGCGGCAGGTGACTCGTCGTCGGGTGCCGTGAGCGCGAAGTTTCCCGGGTCGCGCATCGGGCGCAGGCTTAGCCCACGAACCTCGAGCGCGATCTCACCGCGGGAATCGGCCAGGCGCAGATCGACACGCAGCATCTGATCGGTTGTCGACCGATGGCGCACCGCGTGGACGACGACGCGGCTGGGCAAGGGGGCCAAGGACGTTATGGCGTCGTAGCCGACAGGTACGTACAGCACCCGTTCGTCGTCGGTCACGCCGAGGTGCACCCCGAACGCGGTGGCCACGTCGAGCAACGCAGGGTGAGTGACCCATGCGCCGTCGTCGCTCGCGAATGCCTCGCCGAGAGCGAGATGACCGAAGATCTCGCCGTCGCCGAGCGATGCGTCGACGACCGCGTTCCACCGTGCGCCGAGCTGGAGATGACGGCGCGGGCCGGCGAGCACATCGACACCATCGAGCCCACAGCGACGAGCGATCGCTGCGAGATCAATTGGTTCGCAAGTGCGAGAGGTGGCGTCGGGTGCGACCTCAGCTTCGCTGTGGGTGTACCACGCACGGCCCGCGCCGCGGTCGCTCTCTATGCGTACGAACCGCGTGCCCTTCGTGTCGGGCGCGGTGACCGAGACCTTCACAGTGACTGCATGCTCGTCGGTCACCACGAGCGGTTCGAGCAGCGCCACGTTGCGCAGCCCCGCGCCGACGAGGCCGGCGTGACCGATTGCCGCAAGCATGAGCTCGACGTGGCCGGTTCCGGGGAGCAACGCGATGCCCGTCTCGGTGCGGTGTTCGTTGACGAGCCAGTCGTGCGCGGTGTCGAGGCGACCGACTAGCAACGTCGCGCCGTCGCGTGCGAGGTGCATTTCGGCGAGCACCGGGTGCGCGACGGGCGAGCCGTCATCGAGCCCGAGCCGCAACCGGCGCGCCGCATGCGCGGCCATGCCAACGCCGGCCCACACGCCGTAGTCCATGGTGACGACCCGCAATTGGCCACGTTGGCCGGCGAGCGCGTCGAGCACCGCGTTGGCCGCGACGTAGCTCGCCTGACCGCCCGGTGCCAGCGTGGTGCTGGTGGAGCCGATGAGCACGAGCAGCTCGGCGCCGCGGCGCGCGAGCTCGTCGGTGAGCACAACAGCCGCGCGGGCCTTCGGGCCGACGACGACCTCGTGGTCATCGGCCGTGACGGTCTCGAGCAGACGGTCGTGCAGGCGACCCGCGGCATGGATGGCGCCGTCGATTCGGCCGATGCGCCGCTCGGCCTCGTCGAGCGCGCGGCGCAGCGACGCCGGGTCGGCGAGGTCGGCAACGACGGTCACGACCTTGCTCGCGACTGCTTCGAGCTCGGCCACGCGGTGAATGCGGCGCGATGTCGCGTCGTCGTTGCTGTGCCGCGAGAGCCAGCGTTCGCGCTCGTCGCCTTCGGGCAGGGTTTCGGACGACACGAGCACGAGGGACGCGTCGTGCGCGGTGGCCAGGTGCTGCGCGAGCACGTGGCCGATGCCACCGAGCGCTCCGGTGACGAGGTAGGTGCCACCTCTGCGGAACGTGACGGCGCCGGACGCGGGCGCGAGAACTTCGACATGTTCCGCCTGTGGCACGAAGCGGGTCGTGCCGCGTCGCGCCACGACCCGGTCGGTCGCGGCCAGCAACTCGTCGACGGTCGCGCCGGCGGCTTCGGCCGCTGCTTCGGCTTCGAGATCGATCATGACGGTGATGAGGTCGGGGTACTCGCTCGGCGCCACGAGCACTGTGCCGAGCGCGAGGGCGTCGACAGGGCGGGTCGCGATGCCGCCTGCCGCCGTGGCCCCGCGGGTGACGACCGCGAGTCGTGCGATCGCGTCGGGATGGTTGCCGAGTGCGCGAGCCGCGGCGACCGTGTCGCCGAGCCAACGCGCGGCGGCTCGATCGAGCTCGAGGGTGTCGTTGCCGGCCGCGCCGATAACCACGACCGCGCGCGCTGGGCCGAGCCGTTCGGCGTCGAACGACCGGGTGATGCGGACGATCTCGCCACGATGGCGCAACTCGCCGGATATCGCCGAGACGAGCGCATCGGACTCGTCGCCGACGAGCAGCCACGGACCGACCGCGGTGCGGTTGACCACCTGCTCGAGCTCGCGTTCGATCCATTGCGGTTCCCAGAACCAGTCGTCGAGCGATGCAATGCGCGTGGGGCCCGACGGCCGCGTGGTCGCGACGCCCGAGTCGCTCGCGACGCGCACGTCGGCCGCGGCAGAACCTTCGGTGGTGCTGTAGCCGGTACCGACCTCGATCCAGTACCGCGAACGCTGAAAGGGGTAGGTGGGCAGGCGCAGGCGGCGGTGTTCGTCACCGCAGAAC